>NZ_CP083539.1:32500-182500 GCF_025144335.1 Jannaschia sp. W003 | reverse complement strand
TAAAGATAGCGTAACAGCTCACTGGTCTAAACAAGTTGTCCTGCGGCGAAGATGTAACGGGGCTCAAGCCATGAGCCGAAGCTGAGGATGCACGCAAGTGCATGGTAGCGGAGCGTAGTGTGACATAATTCCATGCCTCTCTTGCACCTTCGGGTGCACTGGAGGCGCGGGATTTTCTGTGAAGCCGGCGCGTGAGCGATCCGGTGGAGAGATCACTAGCGAGAATGATGACATGAGTAGCGACAAACAGGGTGAGAGACCCTGTCGCCGAAAGTCCAAGGGTTCCTGCTTAAAGCTAATCTGAGCAGGGTAAGCCGACCCCTAAGGCGAGGCCGAAAGGCGTAGTCGATGGGAACCAGGTTAATATTCCTGGGCCATGTGGTGGTGACGGATCGCGGGTATTGTCAGACCTTATCGGATTGGTCTGGCCGTTGAGCGGTTCCTGGAAATAGCCCCACTGTAAGATCGTACCCTAAACCAACACAGGTGGACTGGTAGAGAATACCAAGGCGCTTGAGAGAACGATGTTGAAGGAACTCGGCAAAATACCTCCGTAAGTTCGCGAGAAGGAGGCCCGGTTTCCAGGCAACTGGAGGCTGGGGGCACAAACCAGGGGGTGGCGACTGTTTACTAAAAACACAGGGCTCTGCGAAGTCGCAAGACGACGTATAGGGTCTGACGCCTGCCCGGTGCCGGAAGGTTAAAAGGAGGGGTGCAAGCTCCGAATTGAAGCCCCGGTAAACGGCGGCCGTAACTATAACGGTCCTAAGGTAGCGAAATTCCTTGTCGGGTAAGTTCCGACCTGCACGAATGGCGTAACGACTTCCCCGCTGTCTCCAACATCGACTCAGCGAAATTGAATTACCTGTCAAGATGCAGGTTACCCGCGGTTAGACGGAAAGACCCCGTGCACCTTTACTACAGCTTCAGACTGGCATCAGGCCATGCATGTGCAGGATAGGTGGTAGGCTTCGAAGCAGGGACGCCAGTCTCTGTGGAGCCTCCCTTGAGATACCACCCTTGCATCGCTTGGTGTCTAACCGCGGTCCGTTATCCGGATCCGGGACCCTCTGTGGCGGGTAGTTTGACTGGGGCGGTCGCCTCCTAAACAGTAACGGAGGCGCGCGAAGGTTGGCTCAGAGCGGTCGGACATCGCTCGTTGAGTGCAATGGCATAAGCCAGCCTGACTGCGAGACTGACAAGTCGAGCAGAGTCGAAAGACGGCCATAGTGATCCGGTGGTCCCAAGTGGGAGGGCCATCGCTCAACGGATAAAAGGTACGCCGGGGATAACAGGCTGATACTGCCCAAGAGTCCATATCGACGGCAGTGTTTGGCACCTCGATGTCGGCTCATCTCATCCTGGGGCTGGAGCAGGTCCCAAGGGTACGGCTGTTCGCCGTTTAAAGAGGTACGTGAGCTGGGTTTAGAACGTCGTGAGACAGTTCGGTCCCTATCTTCCGTGGGTGTAGGATACTTGAGAGGAGTTGCCCCTAGTACGAGAGGACCGGGGTGAACGATCCACTGGTGGACCTGTTGTCGTGCCAACGGCAGTGCAGGGTAGCTATGATCGGACAGGATAACCGCTGAAGGCATCTAAGCGGGAAGCCCCCCTCGAAACAAGGTATCCCTGAGGACCGTGGTAGACCACCACGTCGATAGGCCGGAGATGTAAGCGCAGCAATGCGCTCAGTTGACCGGTACTAATTGTCCGATAGGCTTGACCCGATCCAGTGGAAGCAAGGCTTCCGCTCGAAAGCATACGAAGTGCACAAGACTTGGACCCTCCGGACCCTTGCTCGGTTTGGTGATCATAGCGCGAGCAAAACACCCGATCCCATCCCGAACTCGGCCGTTAAGTGCCGTAGCGCCAATGGTACTGCGTCTTAAGACGTGGGAGAGTAGGTCATCGCCAAACCTAGCAAGGGCCCGGAACGCGTATCTCTATGACGATGCCACCGACACCCAGGGCTTACCCAAGCCCTACCGTCGCGGGGTGGAGCAGCCCGGTAGCTCGTCAGGCTCATAACCTGAAGGTCGTAGGTTCAAATCCTACCCCCGCAACCAAATCTATCAAAGAAAACAGACGGTTCAGAGCCTCCCGTGTGGGAGGCTTTTTGCGCTGGGACGCCGTGTCCGTAAGATGTCCGCGAGGGCGATGTAGATAGGCTCGTTCCGAACACAGAACGTGCGCGCGCAGCAGGCGTGTGAGGAGGGCGGTGAGCGGTCGTTCGCCGCACCTGTCACGAGAGCGAGCGGTGCCCACAAAGCGGTCGCAATTCGAGGAAGCTACACGGAGTCGTCCGACGGATTGCGACGCCGATGCAATGTCCTGACAGCTGATAGTGAAACCAAAGGAAGTTCTGGCCGTTGTTACTGTATGAAATTAAATTGCGAACGTCATGGTGCGGGACGGCCCTTGCTTATGGTTCACGGGCTCGGCGGAAGTGTCCGGTCATGGGACAACATCGTCCCGATGCTATCCCATGCGCGCGAGATCGTGCTGATCGATCTGCCGGGGCATGGCAAGTCCCCGGCGCTTTCGGGGCCCCAAACAATCGCCGCCTATGCGGACGCGCTCGAGCAATTCATCGACTTGAATGGGCTGACAGAAGTTGACACGGCCGGCAGTTCCGTCGGCGCGCGTTTGGTTCTGGAATTGTCGCGGCGGGGCGTCGGCGGCCACACGGTCGCCTATGATCCTGGCGGTTTCTGGCGGGGCTGGGAAACGGCTTGGTTCCGCTACACGCTGTCCGCCTCGGTTCGGCTGGTACGCCGCTTACGGTCGCGCATTCCGACGTTGTCGCAGAACAGGGCCGCGCGGACGGCCCTTCTGATGCAACTATCGGCGAGACCCGGCACCCTCGATCCCCAATTGGTCCAGAAAGAGCTGACGGCCATAGCCGGGACAGAAGTCTTCGACGCGATGCTGCGCGAGTTGGCGAACGGTCCGTTGCAGGAGGGGACGGCCACACCTCCGGGCCGCGTGACGATTGGATGGGGTCGTAACGACCGTCTCCTGCTGCCTAGGCAAGCGGAACGTGCTCAAGCAGCTTTCCCTACCGCCCAGCTCCATTGGTTCGAGCGATGCGGTCACTTCCCGCAATGGGACCGCCCGACGGAAGCCGCAGAGGTCATTTTGAAGACCGTCGAGGAATGAAGTGCGAACAGGTTTGAGGTCATCGCCCCGGCGTGCTGAGCCGACCCGACATGGAGAACGACGCGAATAACGCAGCGGCAGCTATCTATCGCCTTACAACCCTCGCCCGAGGAGCCAGCAAGAAGGCCAAAGAGACGGAAGGCCCCTTCGCTACCTGGCCGCCCAGGATTCTAGCAATGTGACGCATCACCGCCGGCACCGCTTCGGAGTTAGTCCGGACGTGAGGTGCGCTCAGAAGTAAGCGTCAGTATCGACCCGGCTCAGCGACCCAACACCTCAGTGGATGGAGACCCCGACATAAGGGCGGATTCCGGACTTTCGTTGCAAAGGCGCAGAACATAGTGAAGTCGAAGCGAAGCAGACGTTCCGACCGATATCTTTGCACGTTTCCAATTCCGCCGCATCTTAACTGAATGGTGCCATCGTCCTGACTAGCGGGAGATTTCACCGCTCGAAAGAACTTGCACAATCATTGCGAACAGATCTTCTGCGGAACGACCAGAGATATCGATGCAAAGCTGACCGACAGACACTTCGAATGATACCCCCCGTCTAGGGTTCACCAACCCAACGGAAGAGATTTCAGCATCACGCGATGCTGAGTTCAGAGCTGTGTAGGTTAAAAGCTGTCTCAGGTCAGCTCCTCTAAACGATCTATCGACGGTCTTGACTTCGAACAGCGTCGATTTGGTCAAGATGTCGCCCTCTGATGCGTCTACAAATCCACATCCTTTGAACAACGGACGTGTTTTCACTGGTACATTAGCTCCCTAAAAAAACTCGACCAGTCTTCTCTCAATCTCTGCGGCCTCGGCTTTCTCGCTGTGCTGCAAAGGCGTATCAAGATCGACGCCTTGTCCAAGAAAAGGTCTGAGCCGACGCTTCGTATCGTTCCATGCGTTTTCCTGTAATTCTGCTCGATCTCCCGAATTCCCTGCAGATCGGATAATTTCTACCATCATAGAGAAGCCAAATTCAGCGATCAGTGCCTTGCGACCGGTCTTATCATATTTCATGGGTGTATCGAACCGATCTAGATGCTCTAGGTTCAATCGTCGGGTGAAATGCTCCAGCATAGGGGCGGCTTCAGCCCAAAAAGCGTTGTACGTTGACGAGAAGGTTGCAGCGTCGATCACAACGGTACACTCCAGTTCTGTTGAGCCTGCATCTTCTCACCGGCCCACTTCAGTACCAGCTCCTCAAACGGATCGAACTCTCTTTTCATATGGTCTCGCCAATGCTTGCCTTCGTCCTTCGAGATGAACGATGAAGCAATAAATGCTCGCCTCTCGGGGGCGCTCAACTCTCGATACCGATTCTTAAGATCGGAAAGCCAATACCACTCACCCCAGCGAGCCATTATTAGAATGATGTCCCGTCGAATAAGTTCCGAAGGTCGACTATCAAACAACTTCTGAAGCAAAAACTGGATTTGGGGAGTATTGCTATGGGCTAAGACACGGATCGCGAAGCTCAAATGTATGTCCACTCTGAAGACGTGGGAGTCTTGATCAATAAGGTATTGGATATTGGCCAACACGGCGTTTTGTGTATCCTCTTCAAGACTATCAAATTGATCATCGATCATCATAAGTACCGAAGAGAAAATCGGGTATAGGACATCGCAGTTGTCCATCACAGACAATACCGCATCCTGCTTTGACTTCCCCTCCAAAAACTTTATTGCGGAGATAATCTTCCGTGCGAGAGACGTGTGAACTCTGCTCTTGGCCAACTCCTCTTTGAGCATGCCTATGATATCAAATTTTCGGACCTCGGCTTTGAGTGCTTCGTAGTCATCGTCTGCAGTTGGAGAATAGGGATCGAATCTAAGCGAAAAGCGCATCAGGGCACTATGTGAGTGATTGATCGCCGCTTCGGCGGCTTGCTCCTCTTCGGGCTTTTCCTCATCCTTGATTGGACTTGTGGCTTTGAACTCTGCCGAACTCATAATCCTAGTCTTTGATTTCTGCAGGGTAAGTCCCTGATTTATGAATAGCTTCTCAGAAAGGAATATTAGGTTCCGGTAGGCGTCTTCTTTCGTGTCAGCGAATAGGTGATAATCATCTGCAAACCTGGTGAATACTATGCCTTTCGATTGGAGAAGCCGATCAACCTGGTTGATAGTAATCTCAGAGAGTAGCCTTGTTGCTGGCCCGCCGATAGGCAAGCCAAATGAGTTTGTATTGGAGAAGTTTGACAGAAAGCTCATTATTCTTTTTGGATACGGGGTCTCTCCAGCGACTTGCCTCAGAGCGTTTTCAAGCCGATGGTGACCTAGCCTAGGATAGAACTCTGAAATGTCACATATGACAGTAAATGGATGAATTTCTGCCAGTTCGAGTGACCTCTTCATGAATTGCAGCCAACCCACCTCACGGCAGAATACGTCCCCAGTCTCTTTGTCTGGTTCGAACCGGTAGGAAAATACCGCCTCATTATCACGATCAATCCTTGCTCGCTCAATCGATTTACCAATTGCTGCAACTGAAGCAAGAAAATGTGCGTTCCACAAGGGGTCAATTTGTGTGGCCCATCGGAAGCCAGAATATGTGACGGGGGTCAAGGAACTAACATTCTTTGGCGGGAACTGATTCAAGTACTGCTCAAAGTTCTCGTCATACTCAGTCACTAGCTCAACTGCCTCTATTTCCTTGTCAAAAAATGCATGATTTTCAAACGGAAAAGGAAAGATGTCTGTATCGCCGTGTTTAATGACGTTCCGAACGGCAAGTTTGGCCGCCTTTTTAAACTCGGCTTTGGTGACCATTATTAAAATCCTCTAATGCAATGCATGGCCCTTGCCAGCAACGACGATAGTCACCTTGTGAGCCTGCCTCAACTTCGACGCTTTAGCAGCAGTGACCGATATCATTGACGAATCGCCATTGAGCTATCGGTTTCGCAATCTTATCTCGACGCTTTAGCAGTAGGAACCAACAGCCTGATCGATTGTCCGCTCTCGCGAAGCAGCGCTATGGCGAAGACTTCACGTCCCAATGGCCGCTATGGGCCGTTAGCCGACTTCATCCCGGCCGGTCAGTCGAGCATACCGCTCGCCAGCCTGTCGCAACCTCACATCCGGTGCATCGGGATGGTGCCGCGACGCCGTAGCGAGCCGCTTTCCGATGATGTCGAGAAACCTGTCATAGCCTACCGCGCTGACCCGTTCGAGCGCAGCCACGCCCGTTAGACATCCGAGGCTTTGCTTCATCAGCAGCTCGATTTTCTGCGCCTTCGTTTCCTCACGGATCGTCTCGGGGTCGAGGCACGGGGGCTGATCCACGATGTGGTCGAGGAGTGTGTTCCTGGCGAGGGTCCAGAGCTTGTGCGTCGGCCAACGCGCGCGGTTGGTGTCCGAGGAGGGGGCGCAGTACCGTACTCGGTCCATCGCATCGCCGATTATCGGTGAGAGCATCGCGTGAAGGTCGCCCCATCCGGTCACGTGCCACTGCTTCTTGAGGTGCTGCTTGGCCGCGCGCACTTCCACGCGCCATACCCGGGAGGCGGCAGGGTCCGCAAGGTCGAGGGGCGGCAGTCCCAGCGCCGTCCGTCGGGCGTTCCAAGCCAGGTGCCATTCCACCTTGCGCTTCACCGTGACCTCTTCGCGCTTGTCATACAAGATCACCTGCCGCCCCGGCATCTTGCCCACCGTGACGGAGGTGAGCCGCCCTGAGCGGCCGTTCGTCTGCACGATCTCCTTGATCGCCTTCCGGTTCGTACGCGCGTGCATGACGAAGGCGTCGTCATCGAGCACGAAGTCCGGGGCGAGAATGTCGACGGCGACATCGACACGGCCGATCGAGGTGGTGCCAGGCTCCATGCTCGCGCCAAACGCCCGTGCCACCGCCTCCATGCGCCGCTGCCATCCGCCCAGGCCATGCGCGAGAAGGGCGGCAGACTTGGCCGAGACACGAACACCCCACGGATCGCTGGCGTGGGGCCGCTTGAGAAACCACGTCTCCCCGGTCGGCCCGGTGTCGAGGCGGAACGCGTAGCCGCCCTGTCCGCCGGAGGAGGCGACCGTGAACCACTGGTCCGCCCACATGCCGCCGATATCGTGCCGCGCCTCTGCAGCCTCCTTCTGCTTGGCGTCGAGGTAGGCGGCGAAGTCGTCGCCGATGTTGAACCGAAGGGCGAGGTCGAGACCGTCGAACCCCGAATAGAGCACGTCCATGCGTGGTGATCCTCGTGGGATGTATTTCTAGAGGGGGGTGCTACAAAACCCCCCTCCCGCCGCCCCTGCGGCCCGCACGGCGCGCTACGCGCGCCGCACTGGCCACGGTGTCGGCGGGCTCACACGTTGCGTTTGGGAGTTTGCTCTTGCGCCAGGAGCCAGGCGTCGATGCTCGCGCGCCGGTACTGGATCGAGCGGCCGACCTTCAGCCAGCGGGGGCCGACCTCTTCGGCGCGGTAGCGGGCGAGCGTGCGCACGCTCAGGCCGATGTAGTCGGCAGCTTCCTTCGGGCAGAGCCGGTCTGCCACGCTCTTCGTTATCATGCGGAACCTCTCACGGGGGGGGAGGTGCCTAGAGAGCCGCACCCTCAAGGCCGGCTCCGCAGCACCCGAATTGATGGAATGCAGCGGTTCTCGTCATCTAATTCAGGTGCGTATCGTTGCTTTGTCTGCGGTTTGCTTTGTGTATCGGATGTCGTCTGTGCGTGTATTACGTTCTGCAGTTTGATTTATATGCGTGATGCTGATTATTTCATGTGCCATTCGCTGCACCGTTGATGAACACGACCGACAACGGGGCGTGCAAGCACGAATTGCGCCCCTGACATCTCGCGGCACCCAATGGCGTCACAAAGCGCTAGCGGTGGATCGCATCGGCCACCGACTGCGTCGCCGACCGCAACGTGTCGTCATACAGATGCGCATAGCGCGCGGTGGTCTGCGGCTGGCTATGCCCGAGTAGGGCACCCACCACGGGCAGCGAGGCGCCCGACGAGGCCAGAAGGCTCGCATAGGTGTGGCGCAGGTCGTGCATCCGCACGTCATCGAGCTCCGCCGTGCGGCACACGCTGGCCCAGGTCCGTTTCACGTCGACCAACGGCGCGCCGAGGCTTCCGGTGAACACGAAGGCTCCTCCAGCCTCGGCGCGCCTGCGTTCCAAGAGGGCGGCCACCGCTTCGGAATAAGGGACGCGGTGAACGCGGCGCTGCTTCGTCGTCCCCTCGGGCTTGGTCCAGACGCGGCGGGGCAAGTCGAACTGGTCCCACGTCGCCCCCAGCGCCTCGCCCCGGCGGCAGCCCGTGAGCATAAGGAACAGAATCGCGTCGGCCGAGGCCTGCTGCGGGTGGGCATCGAGGGCGGCGCGCAGGCGCGCGATCTCTTCGGGGGTCAGGTAGCGCGTGCGCCGCTTCTCGACGTTGCGCCGCACGCCCGAGGCCGGGTTGCGCTCGATCCAGCCCCAGCGGATCGCGAGGTTGAGCGCCTTGCGCAGCACCTCCATCACTCGGTTGGCCCGCGTCGGGCGGTCTCGCGAGATGGCCCGGTGCAGAGCATCGCAGTCGGACGAGGTGAGGTCCGCGACCTTCTTCGGCCCCAGGGCGGGCAGAATGTCCTTCGCCCACATGGCCCGGTCGTCGGAAGCGGAGCGGGGTGCCTTCGTGGGCAGGTGCTCCGCCGCGTAGCGCTCGAACAGGTCCGCGACCGTAGGGGCGGCACGGAGGGTTTGCCGTTCCTCCAGAGGATCGTCGCCCAAGCTGATCCGGCGGCGGTAGTCCTCGGCCTGCTTGCGGGCGGCGGCGACAGACCACGCAGGGTACTGGCCGATAGTGATACGCCGCTCGCGGCCCTTCATGCGGTAGTTCAGCACGAAGGAGCGGGCGCCCTTAGCCGTCACCCGGAGGCCGAAGCCTCGGACGGTGTCGTCGTACACGATCCGGTTGCCCGAGGCGGGCGGCTCCAGGCTGCGGGCGAGCTTGTCGGAGATGCGGACACGGGCGGGCGGTGTCCGTGCTGTGTCCGTGGTCTCGTGCGCATCGGGTGGCATCGAAGGTCTCGGCATAGCGGCTCGTGTCTCCCGTAACACACTCGTATCGCGTCACAATGCGGAGAAAGCGCCCCGGGCACAACACCTTACGAACATGCCCCAACCAGGCTCATAACCTGAAGGTCGTAGGTTCAAATCCTACCCCCGCAACCAAATCCACAGATCGACGCCAACGGCCGCCCCCTGGGGCGGCCGTTGGCGTTGGGCACCCCGTCCGTGGGGCGAAAGTGAACGAGGCTCCATCGGGAAGACGGTGGCGGCCGGAATGATGCGGGCGCTCACTCACAAGACGCGCGCTGCGCTGATCCCTCCCGCCGACGATGGCACGTCCTTCCGGAAACCAACGCTCGGTTCCCATTCCACGGGGAACTCCGGCGATCTCGTCGCGACATCCGGGTCGGGCGTCGAGCGGCCCGTTAATACATCGATTTCATCCTCAGCATGGGGGACAGAAAGCAGCCGCCTGCTTTCGAGCTCTCGGGTGGACATGTACCAATTCACGAGGCCGAGCCGAGCTGACGCCCGGCGCGGCGATCGTTCGTGAGATTGCAGCGAGCCGATAGCAGAGCCGAGCTGGAACGAACACCGACGCAATGGCGATGGTGCCGGCGGCCCCCGCCGGACCGCGTAGCATGCTTTTCGCCGCGGCGAGGCGTTACGCACACGTGCTGTCCGGAAAGGCCGCGGCCCCGGCGGGGGGAGCCGCCGAGGCCGTATATCCCTATCCCAGGTATCGGGCGCGACTTGTGCCCCGCCCGTGGATGCGAGGCTCAGGCGGCGGCAGGAGGCGCGAAGGCCTCGCGCAGCGTCACGAGCCGCCGGCGCTCCTCGTCCCAGAGCTTCAGGCGCACGCAGTGCAGGCTCTCGAGGAAGGTGAGCTTGTGGCCGGGGCTCTCGAGCTCGGGGTGGTCGCGCAGCACCGCGGGGAGCCGATAGAACGGAATCCGGCTGTTCAGGTGGTGGACATGGTGCAGGCCGATGTTGGCGGTCAGCCAGTGGAACACCACCGGCAGGTCGTAGTGCGACGAGCCGTGGAGCGCGGCCTCGTGGAGGTCCCAGTGCGGCTCGGGGTCGTAGTGCGTCTCCTCGAACTGGTGCTGCACGTAGAACAGCCAGACGCCGATCGTGGCCGCCGAGAGGGTGGTGGGCAGGAACAGCAGGAGGATCGGGGCGAGGCCGCCGGCGGCGTAGAGCACGCCGAGCGCCAGCACGACCCCGAGGTTGGTGCCCATGGCGCTGATCCAGTAGCGCGGGCCCGCGCGCATCAGGCCGAGCGGCAGGCGGTTCTCCACCAGGAACACCCAGGCGGGCCCGATGCCGAAAAGGACCAGCGGATGCCGGTAGACGCGGTAGCGCAGGCGCCCGAGGGGCGAGCGGGCGCGGTACTCCGCGGCGGTGAGGGTGAAGACCTCGCCCACGCCGCGGCGGTCGAGGTTGCCGGCGACGCCGTGGTGGATCGCGTGGATCCGGCGCCACACATCGTAGGGCGTCACGGTCAGCACGCCGAGGGCGCGGCCCACCCAGTCGCCCAGGGTCTTGTTGCGGAACAGCGAGCCGTGGCCGCAGTCGTGCTGGATCACGAAGAGCCGCACGAGGAAGAAGCCGTTCAGCACCGCGATGGCCGCGGCGAGCCAGGCGCTGACGGACATCGCCCACCAGCCCAGGGCCCAGAGAAGGGCGAACGCCGCGAGCGTCACCGCGATCTCCAGGAGGCTGCGGCGGTCCGAGGGCTCGCGGTAGCGGGCCAGCACGGGAACCCAGCGGCGTGCCTCCGGGGACATTTCGCTGGCGGGGGGGACGGTCATGGTGGCGAAGGTCTCCAATGCGGCCCGGGGCTGAGAGCTCGGGATGGGGCTGGGGAGGGGCGCAGGCTCCCGGGTCGCGCGGGCGCACCCGAACACCGTCGCAATGCGTTGTGCAAGTAGGGCATGCGCGGCGGAAGGGGAGGGGGGGGAACGGGAAGTTGAATCGGCGGTGTGGCGCCTTCTCCGCAGGGCGCTGGCGCGAAAGGTGCGCAGGGCGACGGCATTCCCCGCGGGCGCGGGATCCGGGCCGACGCGCGCGGGGTGCCCGAACCGCCCCGTATTCCCCCGGGCTCGCCGAGCGGACAGCGTGCTTGACTTAAGGGCAACTTAGCGGGTCAACTCGGTAGCATCGCCACAGCGGGGTCCGACGAGATTCTATGGGAGAGGCGCGCACGACCAACAGCGAGACGGGCGTGAGGCCCGACGACGTCGTGGTGGTGATCCCCACCCTGAACGAGTGCGACCACATCGAGACGTGCATCCGCTCGCTCGCCTCCGACCCGTTCGCCCGTGCCGTGCCGATCCTCGTGGCCGACGGCGGCAGCGACGACGGCACCCGCCAGATCGTCCGCGATCTCGCGCCCGAGTTCCCGAACCTCGCGCTGATCGCCAACCCCGACCGCCTGCAATCGGCCGGGCTTAACGCGGCCGTGGCGGCGACGGAGCGGGACCAGTCGCTGATGGTGCGCTGCGACGCCCATGCGCGCTACCCGGAGGGCTACGTCCGCGACGTTGCCGCGAGCCTCGCGGCACGTCCCGACGCAGCCTCGGTCTGCAGCGTGCTCGATTCCGAGGGCGACACCTGCTTCGCGCGGGCGGCCGCGTGGATCGTCGACCTGCGGCTCGGCTCGGGCGGCTCGGCGCATCGCGGCGGCGACGCGTCGCGGTGGGTCGATCACGCGCACCACGCCGGTCTGCGGCTGGACTGGTTCCGGCGGGTCGGCGGCTACGACCCCGGCTTCAGCCACAACGAGGACGCCGAGCTGGACGTGCGGCTGGGGCAGGCGGGCGGGCGCATCTGGCTCGATGCGACGCTGCGCGTAGGCTACCACGTCCGCAGCTCGCCCGGGGCGCTGGCGCGGCAGTACTGGAACTACGGCCGGGGGCGCGCGCGCACCCTGCTCAAGCACCGCATCCGCCCGAGAGCGCGCCAGGTGATCCCGCCCGCGAACTTCGCGGTGATCGTGCTGTGCCTGCTCGCGGCGTCGGTGCTGCCGATCGCCCTCGCGGTGCCGTTCGCCTACCTGAGCCTCCTGCTCGGGGTCTCGGCCGGCGGCGTGGTGGCGATGCGCAGCCCGTGCGGCCTCTGGGCGGGGCCGGCGCTGGGGCTGATGCACAACGCCTGGGGGGCCGGGTTCCTCGTGCAGCTGGCGCGGTCGGCGACCTGGCCGCGGAGCCGTGGACCGGTCTCCGCGCCCTAGGGCGCGGGGGTCCCCGCTCGCGCGCCCTCGATCAGCGCGGCGATCACCTCGGGGCCTTCCACGAAGCGGTCGCGGGGCAGGGCGGCGAGCGCGGCGCGGCGCGCGGCGATCGGTCCGGGATCCGCGACGAGGTCGGCGACGAGGCGGTGCAGCGCAGGCTCGACCGGTCCCTCCAGCAGGAAGGCGCCCCCGGTGCCGCGCAACCAGCGCGCGGTCTCGGTGCCCTCGGGGGCGATCGCGGGGGTGGCGAAGTAGCCGCCCTCGTAGATCCGGTTCGGCAGGAGCCACAGGGAGTTCGCGCCCGCCTCGTACCAGTCCCCAGCCCAGATCAGGTCGATCCCCGCGTAGATGGCGCCCAGTTCCTCGGGGGCGCGGTAGCGGCCGTGGAAGCGGATGTTGGGGTGGGGGCGCAGCTCCGCCTCGAAGTCGGAGAAGACGCCGGGGGCGGGATAGCCGCGCAGCTCCACCTGCACGGCCCTGGGGAAAGCGGCGGCCAGCCCCTTGAGCAGGTCCAGCGAGCGGCGGCAGCGCAGGTTGCCGAACCAGCCCAGCCGCAGCGGGCCGCCGGGCCGGGGCGCATCGCCCGCGCCGGCGCCGGGCCGGGGGCCGAAGGCGCCGCCCTCGATCAGCCGGTTCTCCATCAGCACCGGCGGGGCGAGGCCGGGGTGGTGGCGGTCGAAGTGCTCGGAGGCGAAGCGCGGCGAGGAGATCAGCGTGGCCGCAGTGCGGCGCAGCAGCCGCCGCTCCCACAGGCGCAGCAGCGCCCCCGAGGCGCCTTGCCCGGACAGGCGGTAGTGGATGTCGAGGCACTCGTAGATCACTGGCACGCGCAGGCCGAGGCGCCGCCGCACCCGGTGGGCCATCGCCAGCATGTCGATGTTGCGCGCCAGGATCACGTCGCAGGCGCGCAGGGCGTCCGCGGCCTCCATCGCCCGGCGGCTGCCGGAGGCGATCGCGGCGAGGCGGGCGGCATAGGCGTTGTCGCGCGTCTCGCCGAGGTCGACGTGGGGCCAGTCCGGCGCCGCGGCGCCGGCGCGGCGCGGCATGAGACCGAGCACCTCGTAGCCCGCGCGGCGAAGCGCGTCG
Source organism: Jannaschia sp. W003 (assembly GCF_025144335.1). Classification (NCBI taxonomy): domain Bacteria; kingdom Pseudomonadati; phylum Pseudomonadota; class Alphaproteobacteria; order Rhodobacterales; family Roseobacteraceae; genus Jannaschia; species Jannaschia sp. W003. The sequence goes on along the minus strand of NZ_CP083539.1, from coordinate 169,031 downwards.
ACGCGCCGCCGGACCGCGGCGTCGCCGACGTTGTGCCCGAAATACGCGACGCGCCCGGCGGCGGGGGGATCACCACGCATAGGCACGGGGCGCCGGGGTCCGGCGTTCGGTGATGTGCGGCGCGGCGTCGCCGGCGGTCGGGGGGCGCAGGGCCGCGGCGCCGCCGGCCCGCCACACGAAGCGCGCGGCGCGGACGGCCGCGGAGAGGTCGCGCGCGCCGAGCGCGGCACGGGCGCGCCACACCGCACCGCGTCCCAACGCGGCCGCGATCTCGCGCCCCAGCGGGCCGGTACGGGCCAGCGTCCGCAGGCGCGCGAGGGCGGGGGCGGCGAAGCCGTCGGCCGGCCCGTGCTTGCCCGCGAGAGCGCGGCGGAGGATGGCGCGCTCGGTCGGCGCGAGCGGGCCGGGGGCGTGGATCGCCGCGGCGGCCTCGAAGTCCTCCCACGCGGCGGGCCAGTCGGTGCGCCGGGCGTGGACGCAGCCCCGCTGCAGCAGCGCGGCCCGTCGCAGCAGCGCGGGATCGCCGGCGTCGAACAGCGCCTCGTAGAGCGCGAGCGGCAGCACGGGGCGGAACGCGGCGAAGATGGCGCGATCGGCCTCGCGCCAGACCGCCTCGGAGCGGGCCGCAGCGTGGCGGGCGGCGGCCGGGCCGCGGGCGCCGTCGTGCTTGCGCTGGCGGAACAGGATGCCGTCGGCCAGCACCATGGGCACGCGCACGGCGAGGCGCACGAACATCTCGTAGTCGATCGACCGCGCGAGGTCCTCGCGGAACGGACCGACCCGACCCAGCGCCTCGCGCCGCACCAGCGCGGCGTTCTGGAAGAAGAAGATGTCCTCGAGCAGGTGCCGCAGAAGGCTGCCCTGCGAGAGGTCGGGCCAGTAGCCGGTGCCGAGATCCTGCTCGGCCCCGGTCGCCGGATCGGTCCGGAAGCGCGTGTGCCGGCCGATGGCCATGCCCGCCCCGGAGGCGTCGAGTGCCGCCGCGAGGCGCTCGGCTGCGTCGGGCATGGCGATGTCGTCGTCGTCGCAGATCCAGATGCGGTCGCCGGTGGCGCAGTGCAGCGCGGCATTGAGCGCGGCCGACTTGCCGCGATTCTCGCCGCGCCGGTAGAGGATGCGCCCGTCCGAGGCGGCGGCCAGCGGGGCCGCATAGCGCTCGGTGCCGTCGGTGGAGCCGTCGTCCCAGATCACGATCTGCTCCGGGGGGCGGGTCTGGGCCAGCAGGGCGTCGACGGCCTGCTCGAGGTAGTCGCGGCGATTGTATGTTGCCACGATCGCGGTGATGGAATGCATGAAACCTGTTGTGCTGTGGCGGAATGCCCCCGCAGTATAGACGCGCCGGCCGGGCGGGTCGCGGATTTTCGCGGAACGCGCCGGCCCGGCCATCCGCGGTGGAGGTCCGAACGATGACGAGGTCCGGATTCGCAGCGCTGCTGGCAGCGTCGTGGCTCTGCGCGGAGGCGGGGGCGGCGGAGCCGTACCGCCTGGCGCCGCAGGACCGCATCGGCATCCGCGCCGTAGCCTGGGACGAGGCGAGCCGCGCCCATGTCCGCTGGGAGGTGCTGGACGGCGAGTACGAGGTGCAGGCCGACGGCACGCTGGCCCTGCCGCTGGCGGGCGCCGTCGCGGCGGCGGACCTGACGCTCGAGGGCTTGTCCGAGGAGATCGCCGCCGCGCTGCGCGCCCGCGGCGGGCTGCGGCAGACGCCCGACCTCGCGGTGTCGGTGGTGGAGTACCGGCCGCTCTACGTGACCGGCGACGTGGCGCGCCCGGGGGCCTACGAGGGAAAGCCGGGGCTGAACGCCCTGCAGGCGGTGACGCTGGCGGGCGGGGTGTCGCGGTCCGTGCGCGCGGGCGAGGCCGACACGGACGCCGCCCTGCGCGATGCGAGCCGCCTGGTCCGCACCCTGGGCGACCTGGCGCGGGCGCGGGTGCGGCTGGCCCGCCTCGACGCCGAGGCGGGCGAGAAGGAGGCGATCGTCTTCGACCCCTCGGTGCGGCACCCCGACGGCCCGGAGCGACTGGCCACGATCCGGGCCGACGAGGTCGCGCTGTTCGAGGCCCGGCGCCAGGCCTTCGCGCTGGAGGTCGAGACGCTGGATGATCTCGGGCGGCTGCTGAACGCGGAGATCGAGAACCTGGAGCGCAAGCTCGCGGGCCAGAACGAGCAGATCCGGCTGGCCGAGGAGATGCTCCAGAACGTCAGCGGGCTGGCCGAGCAGGGTCTGGCGCGGGGCACGCGGCTGGCCGAGTCGCAGACGCGCCTCCTGAGCCTGCAGGGCGACGAGACGGACCTTCTCAACAACATCTTCCGCGCTCGCCAGCGTATCACCGAGAACGCGCGCGACCTCGTGGACCTGCGGACCCGGCGGCGCATCGAGATCGCCGGGGAGATCCAGCGCGTGGGCGAGCGGATCGACCAGCTCGAGGTCGACCGCCTCCTGGCCGAGCAGCTGCTGCTGGCCGGCGGCGGGGCCGGTGCGGCGGGACTGGGGCTGGAGGTCGAGACGATCTACTCGGTGCTGCGCGAGGGCAGCCCGGAAGACGAGGCGCAGGTGGTGTCCGCGACCACGCCGCTGCAGCCCGGCGACGTGCTCGTCGTCAGGTCGCTGGTCTCGCAGGAGGAGGGGATGGCGACGCAGTAGCGGGCGTCTCGGCCATCGACGCGAGCAGGCGCTGCATCTCCGCGTCCCGGGGCCGGCGCGCCTGAAGGCCCTTCGCCGCCAGCGCGTGGCGCGCCTCGCGGTCGCGCAGCAGCTCGATCAGGGCCACCGTGAAGGCCTCGATGCTGTCGGTCGCCCGCACCGCGCCGCCCAGCGTGCCCGCGAACCCCTCGAGCGCGATGCTGGTGGCGAGCGCGGCCATGCCCAGTTCCAGGTAGGTCCCGACCTTGATGCTGACCCCGCTGGCGGCGCGGGCGGGGGCGAGCCCGATCGCGTCGGGGCCGCCCACCGGGTCGAGGTCGTCGAGCCGCCCCAGCACGCGCACGCCCGGCGGCAGGGGGCGGCGGACGTCCTCGCCGATCTCGCCCACGATCCACAGCTCGGCCTCGGGGCAGGCGGCGTGGGCGCGCGGCCAGATCTCACCTAGGATCGCGTCGAGCGCGTCGCGGTTACCGCCGTGGCGCACGCCGATGAACACCGCCCGCACCGGCCCCCCGGCGCGCACCGCGCCCGTGCGGGGACAGATCGGCAGCCGGAAGGTGACGTGCGTCTTGCCCGGCAGGCGCGGGGCGAAGGCCGCCTGCTCCACGGGCGAGACGTAGATGCACAGGTCGGCCGGGGCGAGCCAGCCGATCTCGTCGTCGGGGGGCACGTCGACGTGGTCAGGGTCCAGCCCCGCCCGGCGGAACGAGCGGCTGCGCCGCGACATCAGGTCGTGGAGCAGCACCGCGCGGTGGTCCGCCCGGCAGCGGGCGAGGCAGGGGGCGAGGCTGGAGTACTCGGCCACCACCAGCCGCGAGGCCACCGCGTTGGCCTCGGCGGCGAGGGCGGCGGCGTCCACCGGGACGGGGGGCTCGCTGACGTCGCTGGGCCGGGACGGGCGCGGTCCGCGCCGGCCCCGCAGCAGCCAGCCGAGCTGCGCGCGCGCGCGCCTGAGCATCCGCAGCCAGACCTCGGACCGCATCGACACGTAGAGGCGTCCCAGCCGCAGCGTGTCGGGCCACACCACCTCGCAGCCCCGCGCGGCGATCGTGGCCGACGGCCGCGACACGGCGAGGCTGCCGAAGGCCGAGATCGGCGCCAGCACCACCCGGACGCGGAAGCCCGCCCCGTTCAGCGCGTCGATCAGGGCGCACAGGTACACCCCGGAGCCCGAACGCAGGTCGTCGAGGCGCCGGCGCACGAGGAGGGTGGCGACGGGCCGATCAGGCCCCGCGTGCGCGCCGGGTGGGCTCAGCGCCCACTGCGGCGGACCGGTGCCGCCTCCTCGCGTCGCAGGGCGTCGAGCCGGTTGCCCGCCGCTTCGGCGAGTTGTCGCAGGACGCGGCGGAGGGCGTTGGGATGGTTCCAGAGCCCACTCGCGGCGGCGCCGGGGCGGCGGTGCTTGATGGCCTGCAGGATCGCCTCGCTCTCGGCCATCTCGACCAGCGCGCGGCGGCGCGCGGCGAGCAGGGACCGGCTCTCGGGAGACAGCGCGTCGGCGTGGCGGGCGGCGAACCGGTCGCCGGCGGCCACGAGCGCGCGCAGGTGGTCCGGGTCGGCCCGGTGCGACAGCGATCCCTCGCGCACCGTGTAGAGGTAGTCCGCGCGCGGCGAGACGACGACGCGCCCGCCCGCGGCGAGGCACTCCATGACGAGGTGGGCGTCCTCGCCGTTCCGCAGCGTCTCGTCGTAGCGCAGCCCGCGCGCCTCCAGGAAGGCACGCCGGAAGAGCGGCTTGAGGTAGCCGAGCGTGCGCGTGCCCGCGCGGCCGTGGTTGGCGGCCAGGAAGCCGGACAGCGTCACCGGCTCGGGCGGGGCGTCGGCGGGACGGTCGATGTAGGCACGCGCCTCGATGGGCCGCCCCGCGGGGTCGACGCGCTGGAGGTTGCAGAGCACCACGTCGGCGCCGGTCTCCCCGGCGACCGCGCGCAGGTGGGCGAGGGCACCGGGCCGCAGCGTGTCGTCGGCGTCGAGCACCGCGATCCAGTCGCCGGTGGCCGCGTCGATCGCCCGGTTGCGCGCCGCGGCGGGGCCGCCGTTCACGGACGTGGTGAGCACCCGGGCCCGCCCGTCCGCGCGCACGGCCGCGACCGTGCCGTCGCGCGAGGAGTCGTCGGCCACCACCACCTCGACGCCGTCCTGCTGCGCCGCCGATGCGATGCTGCGCAGGATCGTCGCCTCGGCATTCCAGGCGGGCATGATCACTGTTGTATGGTGCATCCCGCCCACTTACCCTAGCGTCACCGTAGATTGGCAGGACAGAGTGTCCCTATCGAACACTTCGACGTGATCAAGATGATGAGTGACGCACGCAAGGTGAATTTCGGCGCGATCGTCGTCGCGCTCGGAATTGCGCCGAGTTCCGCCGGCGCCCAGGAAGCCTCCGCGCCGGGCTTCATCGAGGTGTTCGACGCCCGCGACTGGCGCCGGAGCTGGTACCTGGCGGATTACGACATGGGCCCGAAGTTCGTGACCGGCTGGCGCGACGAGCAGGTGCTGGACGACGGGCCCGGGCGCATCGCGCTGGCCCTCGATCCCGCGCCCGAGGACGACACCAAGCCCTTCGCCGGGGCGGAGCTGCGCCGCTCCGACGGCCACCACTTCGGGGCCTACGAGGCGATCCTCCGGCCCGGACGCGGCGACGGGCTGGTCTCGGCCTTCTTCACCTACACGGGGCCGCCGTTCGGCGACCCGCACGAGGAGATCGACTTCGAGTTCCTCGGCCGCGAGACCTCCTCCGTGTGGATCAACGTGTTCACCAAGGGCGAGAAGATGGGGGGCCGGCTGGTGCCGCTCGGCTTCGACGCGGCGGCCGCGCCGCACCTCTACCGGATGGAGTGGCGCCCCGACGAGATCGTCTGGTTCGCCGCCGGCGAGGAGATCGCCCGCGTGGACGCGGCTACGTTCCCGATCCCCGACGTGCCGGGGCGCCTGTTCCTGAGCATCTGGGCGGGCACGCCCGCCATGGCGGAGTGGCTGGCGCCGACGCCCGGGGACCTGCGCTCGCGCATGGAGGTCCGTTGCGTATCCTATCGTCCGGCGGGCACGACCGGGTCGGAATGCTCGGACCTGCCGCCCGGGACCTGGCGGTGAGCGCACCCGAGATCGCCGTGATCGTCGCCGCCTGGAACGCGGAGGCGACGATCGGGGGCGCGGTGCGCAGCGCGCTGGCCCAGACGGGGCCGGCGGTCGAGGTGATCGCCGTCGACGATGCGTCCACCGACGGCACCGCCGCGGTGCTGGAGACGATGGCCGCGCACGACCCGCGCCTGCGCGTGCTGCGGCAGCCGCGCAACGCCGGCCCGGCGGCGGCGCGCAACCGGGCCCTGGCGGCGTCGACGGCGCCCTGGGTGACCGTGCTGGACGCCGACGACGCGATGGCGCCCGACCGCCTCGCGCGGCTGCATGCCCTGGCTGGGGCGGGCGGCTGGGACTTCGTGGCCGACGATCTGTTCAAGGTCGAGAGCCACGCGCCCGGCAGCCCCCGCCGGCGGTTGTGGCGCGACGATGTGATCGGGGTCGTGCCGCTCGACTTCGCCGCCTTCGTCGCCGGCAACCTTAGCAGGGCCACGGCGCACCGGGGCGAGCTGGGCTTCCTCAAGCCGCTGATCCGCCGCGCGGTGCTGGACCGGCACGGCCTGCGCTACCGCGAGGACATGCGGCTGGGCGAGGACTTCGCGCTCTATGCCGCGGCGATGGCCTTCGGGGCGCGGGCCTGCCTGACGGACCCCTGCGGATACGTGGCGCTGGTGCGCCCCGCCTCGCTGAGCGGGCGGCACGACGCGGCGGCCTTAGGCGGACTGGCCCGCGCGAGCCGCTGGCTGGCGACGTTGCCGGGGCTGGATGCCGAGGCGCGCGCCGTGCTTCGCGCCCACGACCGCGAGACGCAGGAGCGCTGGCGCTGGATGCGCCTGATCGAGGCGGTGCGCGCGCGCGACCCGCGCGCGGGGCTGGCCTGCTTCGCGGCGCACCCGCGCGTCTCGGCGGCGCTGGCGGGCCGCCTGGCCGAGCAGGTCCGCCTGCGCGGCGCGCGGCGCCTGCACGCCTTGACCGGGCGCGGCGGCGCCGCCGCCGCCGACCGCGGCGCATGAGCGGCCCGCTCCGCTGGGGCATCGCCGGAGCCGGCTGGATCGCCGCGAACTTCGCGGCCGACCTCGCGCGCGGACACACCGGACATGTCGCGCGTGTCTGCGCCCGGCGGCCCGAACGGGCCGAGGCGCTTGCTGCTCGCCACGGCGCCGGGACGGCCCCCGACGTCGCCGCGCTGGCCGCCGCGCCGGACGTCGACGTCGTCTACGTCGCCACGCCCGCGGCGCTGCACCGCGATCACGCGCTGGCGGCCCTCGAGGCGGGCAAGCCCGTGCTGTGCGAGAAGCCCTTCGCGCTGAGCGCCGCCGAGGCGCGCGAGGTGGTCGAGGCGGCCCGGGCGCGGGGCCTGTTCTGCATGGAGGCGATGTGGACGCGCTTCCTGCCGGTGATGACGGAGCTGCGCCGCCGCGTGCAGGCGGGCGAGCTCGGTCCGGTGAGCCAGCTCTCGGCCGATCTGGGCTTTCCTTATGCCGAGACCGCGGCCACCGCGTCGATCACGGCGCCGGCCCACGGCGGCGGGGCGCTGCACGACTTGGGGATCTACGGCGTCTCGGTCGCGCACGACCTGCTCGGCCCGCCCGTCGAGATCGCCGCGCAGGCGATCCGCGGGCCGGGCGGCGGCGTGCGCGACGTCGCGGTCGTGATGCGGCACGCGACCGTGGACGGCACTGCGCTGTCGAGCTTGCGCGCGAGCCACGGCACCGAGCTCGCCAACGCGCTGGTGGTCGCGGGGGCGTCGGGCCGGATCACGGTGGACGCGCCGTTCATCGCCGCGCGCGGGGCGCGCGCGGTCCGAGTGAATGCCGCGCGCGAGCGTCCGGCGCCGGTGTCCGAGCTGCGCCGGCGGCTCGCGAACTCGCCGCTGCGCGGGGCGCTGCGCCGGCTGGCCGGCCGCGACGGGCGCGCGATCGCAGGGCCGTATCCCGGGACGGGGCTGGGCCCGCAGGCCGACGAGGTCGCGCGTTGCCTGCGCGAGGGGTGCCACGAGAGCCCCGTGATGCCGCTCGACGAGACGCTGGCCGTGCTGGGCACGATGGACCGCATCGCCGCGCTGATTCGGGTTGACCCTGCGGCAGCTTCCTCGGGTTGACCTAGCGGCACCCTGCCGCACCTGCACGCGGGCTTCCCGCCGAGGTGGCCCACCCGTCAACCATCTGGCCCCTATGGGTTTTCCCCCCGGCGGAACCCCGGGGGCGAGGTCGAGCCCACGAGGGTTTGCGCAGGTGCGAAAATGTGGCATCATGAAGGCGCAATTGAGAATTTATTCTCAGTTCGGGGGGTAATATGTTTGTACGAAGGTTGAGGGGCGATCTGTCTGCGTTCGCCCCATTCGATCCGGTCTCGTCTTTAGAGGCATTCCAAGATCTCAATATCGAAGCGACGACGGAAGGTTCGCGGTCGCGCCAAGATGCGGAGTACTTTGGCAAGCGATCGCTCGATATTCTGGGCGCGAGCCTCATGCTGCTCCTTTTCCTCCCGCACCTGTTGGCCATCGCCGCGGCCATTCTGGTGAAGTCCGGTCGTCCGGTCGTCTACATGCACTGGAGGGTCGGCCGGTCCGGGCGGCGGTTCCCCTGCCTGAAGTTCCGGACCATGGTGCGCGACGCCGACCACGCGCTCGACACCCTGCTGAAGTCGGACCCCGAGGCGCGCCGCCAGTGGTATGCCTGCCGCAAGCTCGACCAGGACCCCCGGATCATCGCCGGGGTCGGAAACTTCCTGCGCCGCACGAGCCTCGACGAGCTGCCCCAGATCCTGAACGTCCTGCGCGGCGACATGAGCCTGGTGGGCCCGCGCCCCGTCACCGTCGAGGAACTGACGGACCACTACGGCCAGCGCCGGATCGCCTACCAGTCCGTGCGACCTGGCCTGACCGGAATCTGGCAGATCTCGGGCCGCTCGGACACCTGCTACGTCCAGCGGGTGAGGATGGACACCTGGTATGCCTCGAACGCGTCGCTGCGCGTGGACCTGTGGGTCCTGTGGCGGACCATGACCGACTTCCTCAGCGGTCGTCTGTCCGGCGCGCGATAGAGCGGTGCGTGACCTGCGGCGCGCGCAGGTCCGCCCGGCTCCACATCTCCATGACGCGGACCCAGACCAGCGTCAGGGGCACCGCGGCCACCCATGCCAGTCCCAGCCAGAGCCACGGAGATCCGCCCAGGAGGGTGCCGAGCATTGCGGACAGCAGGACGGACGCGATCAATGGCGGTATGAGGATGCGAGCCTTCATCGATTCCTCTGCGAGCGGGTGGGGACTTTTGCGATCGCGTGAATAGGAATGCAACAGATTGTCCCCGGGCCCAAGGGCCGTGTGCGGAAGGCCGCGCGTCGGGGGGGGTGACGTCGGCGGCGGTCTGCGTCTGCGCCTTCCGGCGCCCCGCGATCGTGGACACCCTGCGCAGCCTCGCCGCGCAGGTGCTGCCCGGGGACGTCGCGCTGCGCGTCGTGGTCGCCGAGAACGACGACACGCCGGCCCTGCGCACCCTGATCGAGCGCACGGCGCGCGACCTGGGCCTGCCGCTGCACTACCGCCACGCGCCGGGCCGCAACATTTCGATCGCGCGCAACGCGTGCCTGGAGGCGGCGCTGGAGCCCGGTCCCGACGGCACGCGGGCCGACGTGATGCTCTTCATCGACGACGACGAGATCGCCGAGCCCGACTGGGTCGCGCGCATGGTCGCGGCCTGGCGCGCCACGGGGGCGGGGGTGGTGTTCGGCCCGGCCCACGCGGAGTATCCGCCCGGGGCTCCGGCCTGGATGCGCGTCAACGCCTTTCATTCCAATATTCCCGTCAGCAATTGCGGTGTCGTCGAAACCGGTCATTCCTGTAACGCCCTTCTGGACCTTTCCGATCCACGCATGGGAACGACGAGATTCGACACCGCCTTCGGCCGCACGGGCGGCGAGGACGTGGATTTCTTCTTCCGCCTCCACCGCAGCGGCGTGCGGATGACGATCACCGACGACGCCGTGGTGCGCGAGCCCGTCGCGCGCGCGCGCATGTCGCTGGGCTGGCTGCTCCGGCGCAGCCGCACGGTGGGTGCGCTCTACGGGGCCTGCGCCTCGGTCGACGGCTCGCGGCGGCTGGGCCTGATGGGGCAGGGCGCCGCGAAGGCGGCCTATTGCGGGCTGCGCGCGCTGGCCGCGGCGCCGCGGCCCGACCGCGCCGCGTTCTGGCTGATGCGCGGCGCCTTCCATGCCGGCGTCGTGTCGGGCTGCATCGCGCCGCCGCGGCAGGCGAACTACGGCGCGGTCCCGTCGTGACGCCGCCCTCCGAGGTGGCGCTGTTCTATCACGGCTTCGAGACGCAGGCCTTCGACCACCCCGGCGGCCGCCTGCGCTCCGAGCTGCGCCGCCGCGCCCGGGCCGCCTGGCGCGGGCTGCGCCGCACGCAGGTGAACACCGGGTTCTTCACCGCGTTCCTCGCGCTGAAGCACAGCCTCGAAGTGGCGGGCATCCGGGTGCGGGTGAACGACTTCGCCTTCGCCCGGGCGAACCCGCGGATGCCGGTCGGGATCAGCGGCTTCGAGGCGGTCTACGACCGGGTGGTGCTGCCCAACCCGGCCGTGTTCGGACCCGGCTTCGTGCCGGACCCGGACCGCATCCCCGAGATCGACCGCACCCACAACATCAAGATCTTCACGCATCCGTCGGAATGGCCCTGCCGGCTCTATCCCGACCTGGGGGACCGGGTGCAGCCGATGTTCTGCGCGGTCGACACCGCCGACTGGCCCGACCTGTCGCGGCGCGAGAAGGCGGTCGACTTCCTCCTCTACGACAAGATCTACCGCCGGCGCGCGGAGCGGGAGGCCGACCTGCTGGCCCCGCTGCGCGCGGCGCTGGACGCGCGCGGCCTGCGCCACGAGACGCTTCGCTACGGCGCGCACCACTTCGCGCAGTACCGGCGCGCGCTGGAGCGGGCGCGGGCGCTGCTGTTCGTGTGCGAGCACGAGACCCAGGGACTGGCCTACCAGGAGGCGATGGCCGCCAACCTTCCGGTGCTGGCCTGGGACGAGGGCGTGCTGATGGACCCGCGCGAGCGCGCGCTGGCGCCGCCGGGGCTGCGGGTCTCCTCGGTGCCCTACTTCGACGACCGCTGCGGGATGACGTTCCGCATCGGGACGATGGAGCGGCAGCTCGACGCCTTCCTGGCCCGCCGCGACGGCTTCGCGCCGCGGGCCTTCGTGGCCGAGACGCTCAGCCCGGCCGCCGGGGCGGCGCGGTTCCTCGAGCTGCTCGAGATGGCCCGGACGATGCCGTAGCATGCCCCGGACCTTGATCGGATCGCGCCCGCGCCCGAGGATCGCGGGCAGCACGGCAGGCCACCGCGGGGGCGCCCCATGACCTATGGTGACACGATCCACGGCCGGCCCCCGCCCGCGGCGGGGTCAGCGCAAGGTTCGCAGCACCCGGCGGGCGAGGCCCGGCGCGGTGGTGAGCTTTACGCCCCAGACGCTGTGCAGGCCCTGCGGCCCGCCCGCGGCGCCGTGGTTGAAGATGGCGTCCCGCGCGAGCAGCGCGGTGCCCCCCGGCTCGGGACCGGGCAGGAGGCCGCGCGTCACCGCGAGGATCCGGGCGCCCGCCGCGCCGAAGCCCGGCAGCGCCCGGTCGATGCGGGCGAGGAAGGCGGCGATCGCCGCGTCGGGGATCTGGAGGTCGTCGGCGCCGCCCGCGTGGGGCAGGTAGGCCGTGCCTGCGAAGGTAGCCCGACCCATGGGGCGCAGGAACACCATGCCCGCGCCGCCCCCGTCGTCGACCGACAGGCCGTGGCGCGACGGCGGGGGGCGGTCCAGGAGCAGGTTGAACGCCCGCACCGGGTGGCCGAAGGGCGAGCGGGCCTCCGGGTCGAAGCGACGGGCGAGGGCGGGGGTCCAAGCCCCCGCGGCGATCACCACCGCGGCGGCGGGCAGCACCGCGCCGCCCGCCCGGAGGCCGGCGACGCGGGGGCCGTCGAGGACCAGCGCCTCGGCCTCGGTCCCGGTGTCGATCTCCAGCCCCGCCGCGCGGGCGCGGGCCGCGAGCGCCGCGACGAAGGCGTCCGCGTCGGGCACCACCAGCTCGTCCCAGAGGGCCCCGCCGGTCAGTCCTTCGCGCGGCACCAGGGGGGCCGCGCGAAGGACCTCGGCTGCCGAGAGGATCCGGCCGCGTGTCAGCCGCCCCCCCGGGGGCACGCCGAGGTTGCGGTCCGCCCCGAGCGCGCGCTCCACCGCGAAGGCCGCCCGGAACACCGCCGGCCGCCGGAGGCCGCGGTCGTGGAGCGGCAGGAGGAAGGAGTGCCGCTCGACCTCGTCGGGCAGGGTCCGCAGGAACCAGCGGCTGTCTTTGAGCGAGGCGCGGAACCGGAGCACGTCGAGGCTCTGGAGGTAGCGCAGCCCGCCGTGGAGGATGCCGAACCAGCCGCCGGTCGCGCCCCCGCCCAGCCCGCCCCGCTCCACCAGCCGCACGCGCAGCCCGCGCTCCGCCGCCAGCAGCCCGGTGCACAGGCCCTGGACGCCGCCTCCGACGACGATCAGGTCGTATGGGGTCCGGGTCATCGCGGCGCGTCCCTCGCTCGGGCGGTCCGGGCACGATACCGCGCCCGCGGCGCGGGGCAATGGGCGGGGGCGGGCGGATGCTGAGCGGCTGCCCCGCCGACACCCACGTGCACCTGCACCGCGGCGTCGATCCGGCGCGGTGCCTCGACGCGGCGGCCGGGCACATGGGTGCCGAGGGCGTGCTGTTCGTCCTCGAGGCACCGGGCTGCACCGGCGTCGAGGCGCTGCCCCCGCGGGCCGGGGCCTGGTCGATCAGGCCCACCGCCGAGGCCATCACGCGCCGCGCCTCGCGCGCGGACGGCGCCTGCCTGTGGCTGATCGGCGGGCGGCAGGTGGTGGCCCGGGGCGGGCTGGAGGTGCTGTCGCTGGGCGCCGCGGCCGGCGAGGACGGCGGCCCGCTGGAGGCGACGATGGCCGAGATTGTGGCGGCGGGAGGCCTCGCGGTGCTGCCCTGGGGGGTGGGCAAGTGGACCGGCGCGCGCGGCCGCGCCGTCGCGGCGCTGGTGGAGGAGGGCGCGCCGCCGCCCGACACCTTCCTGGCAGACAGCGGCGTCCGGCCGGCGCTGCTGCCGCGCCCCGCCCTCTTGCGCCGCGCCGAGCGGCACGGCTGGCGCGTGCTGGCGGGCACCGATCCGCTGCCGCTGCCCGGCGAGGAGCGGAAGCCCGGCCGCTTCGGCATCCGCCTGCCGCATGCGCCCGACCCGGCGCGACCCTTCGCCTCGGTGGCGGCGATGCTCCGTGCCCAGGAGGGATCGCCGCCCACCTACGGCCGTCTCGAGTCGCTGCCCCGTGCGCTGCGGCAGCAGGTCGCCATGCAGCTCCGCAAACGGCGCCGGTAGCGCGGAGTGCCGAACACGCTGGGGCATCTCGGGATCCAGACGCTGGCGACGCGCGGCGTGCTGCGCAACGCCGACGTCAAGTGGATCTGGCTGGCCTGCATCCTGCCCGACCTGCCGTGGATCGGGCAGCGCGTGGCGCGCGCGGCCCTGCCGGGCACCGACCCCATCGACCTGCGACTCTACGCGATCGTCCAGAGCTCGCTCGCGTTCGCGGTGCTGCTGTCGCTGGCGCTCGCCTGCTTCTCGCGGCAGCTGGGGCGCTGCTTCGCGATCTTGGCAGGAGGCAGCGCGCTGCACCTCGTGCTGGACGCGATGCAGACGAAGTGGGGCAACGGGGTCGTGCTCTGGGCACCGGTGCGGTGGGACCTGCTGAACGTCGGGCTCTTCTGGCCCGAGGACGCGGCCACCGCGGCGCTGACGCTGCTCGGCCTCGTGGTCGGGGCGCTGGCGCTGTGGCGGAGCCCGAAATCCGCCGGCGACCTGCGCCTGCCGGGGCGGGGCGGGGCCCTGCTGGCGGCGCTGGCCGGGGGGCTCTACCTCGTGGGGCCGGCGGCGCTGACCGGCGCGGCCGAGGCGGCCGACCTGCATTCCGCCGCGACGCTGCGGCCCGGCGCGGACCGCGCAGGCCGGGCGGTGGCCTTCGACCGGGCGCGGCTCGAGGTGGCGCCCGGGGGGGATGCCGTGCTGCACGTCTGGACGGGCGACGCGTTCGCGGTGGCCGGAACCGTGCCGGAGCGTTCGGGGCAGGTCTCGGTGCGGGGCGTGTTCCGCGACGCGCGGACGGTGGAGCTGCAGGCGGTGCATGCCCATCCCGACGGGCTGCGCGACATGGCCTCCTACGTCGGCCTCGCGCTGGTGGCGGGGTTCTGGCTGCTGTGCCTCGTGCCGCGGCGCCGGACCTGACGCGGGCGCGCCGCCGCGGCTACTCCGGGGGGCGGCCGCGCAGGATCTTGTCGATCTCGTAGCTGCGCATCCGGCGGCTGGAGGCGAAGATCACGATCTCGCCGATCAGGCCGAGCGCGACGATCTGGATGCCGAGCACCAGCATCATCACCGAAAAGACCAGCGCCGGGCGGTCCGCCAGCGCCACGCCGAAGGCCAGCCGGGAGATCACCAGCCAGACGGTCGTCAGCGCCCCGAGCGCGACGAGGGGCAGGCCGATCGATCCGAAGAAGCGCAGGGGCCGCTTGAGGAAGTTCAGCGCGACGTAGAGCGCGATCATGTCGACGAGGCCCGAGATGTGCGACAGCGGCCGAAGCTGGTGCAGCGCGGGGCGCACGGCGTCGCGGGCGATCTCTACGTCGACCTCGCGGACGCGGAACCCCTCCTTGGCGGCGATCAGCGGCAGGAAGTGCTGGCGCATGCCCAGGTCGACGGAGCGCATGAACACGTCGCGGAACCCGGCGCGGCTGCGGCTGAAGATGTCCTCGAAGCTCTGGCCGAACAGCGACCGCACCAGCCCGTGGGCCAGCGCCACGCGGGGCTTCTGCGCCGCCGAGAGGTGGGCGCCCACGCGCCGCGCGGTGGCGAGGTCGGTGTCGGGGCCCACGGCGTCGATCAGCTGGCCGATCTGCGAGGGGTCGATCTCGCGCCAGCCGGGCAGGACCACGACGACGCGGCCCGCGGCGCGGCGGATGCCGTCGGTGACCGCCTCGTCGAGGCCGGCCCAGGGGCGCGGAGCGGTGATCTGCAGGCCCGCGCGATCCGCCAGCGTGCGCACCGCCTCGCGCAGGCCGGGATGGGCGTCCTCGTGGAGCAGGAACGCCTCGTACCGCTCGCCGCGCGCGTCCAGGGCTGCGAGGTAGCCGTCGACCAGCTCGACGAGGCCCGCACCGTCGCCGTCGGCCGCGATGACGACCGACAGCGCCGGCGCGTCGGCGGCGTTCACGGCGAGGGGATCGTGCTTGGTCATGGTGTCCGCTCCACTAAGGATCTCAGCCATCGTCGAGCCACGACGGGGTCATCTCCGCCGCGCGCCGGAAGACCAGCGCGGTCACGGAGCCCAGCAGCATCAGGAAGATCGCGAGCGACCCCAGAAGCGTGGCGATCGTGGTGTAGACCATGACGCTGCCGCCGCCCGCCTCCGCCCCGGCGGAGACGATCGGCCAGACCGCGAGCGCGGCGCCCAGGGCCGCGAGGCCGGCGAGGGCCGCGAAGCGGCGCAGCGGCTGGCGCGCGAACAGCAGGATCGTCTTGATCGCGATGAGGTCGATCAGCACCTTGTAGATCCGCGACAGGCCGTACTTCGACTCGCCGAACTGGCGCGCGTGATGGCGCACGCCGACCTCCGCGATGCGCCCCCCCAGGGGCAGGGTCATCGCGGGAATGAAGCGGTGCATGTCCGAGTAGAGCGGCACCTTCTTGATCAGCTCGGCGCGGTAGACCTTCAGCGAGCAGCCGTTGTCGCGGATGGGCAGGCGCGTCACGCTCCCGATCAGGCGGTTGGCGATCATCGAGGGCAGCTTGCGCGACAGCCACTTGTCCTGGCGGTTCATGCGCCAGCCGACCACGAGGTCGTAGCCCTCCTCGATCTTGGCGAGCATCATGGGAATGTCAGCGGGGTCGTTCTGCAGGTCGCCGTCCATCGTCACAAGGAGCGCGCCGCGGGCGTACTCGATGCCGGCGGTCATGGCCGCCGTCTGCCCGGCGTTGCGCCGGAACTTGAGCACCACGATCCGGGGGTCCTCGGCGGCCATGGCTGCCAGAAGCTCGAAACTGCGGTCGGTGGAGCCGTCGTCGACGAAGATCACCTCGAAGGGGCGGCCGAGCGGCTCCAGCGCCGCGACCACGCGCTCGCGCATGAGCGCGACGCTCTCCTCCTCGTTCAGGATCGGCACGATGGCCGAGATGTCTATGGGCATGCGAAGAACAACTCGCTGAAATGACGTAAGGGTAAGCCCTCGGCGCCATTCCACCAAGCCAAAACCGTCGCGCGGGCCTTTCGGCGCGCGGGCCCGGCATTCCCGGACAAGTCGCAATTGAGGGATGACATCCGCCCGGCGAGCGCCCACCATGCGGGCGTGACCGGGGGCGGACCGCTGGCCCGCCCGCCCATTCCTCCGCCGGCGAGTGCGTGCCATGTTCCGTGCGACGCAGTGTCCTCCTCCGCCATCCCCCGCAGCGCCGCCGGGGCGGGCATGAGGATTCTGGTGCTCGCGCCGCAGCCGTTCATGACGCAGCGCGGCACGCCCATCGCGGTCCGCATGATGCTCGAGACGCTGTCCGCGCGCGGCGACCGGGTCGACCTGCTGACCTTTCCCGAAGGCGAGGACGTGGAGATCGAGGGCTGCCGCATCCACCGCGTGCCGGCCCTGCCGGGACTGCGGGGCTTCGCGCCCGGCTTCTCGCTGCGCAAGCTGGCGGCCGACGCGGTGATGCTGCCGATGGCCGGCTGGCGGATGGCGCGCACGCGCTACGACCTCGTGATCGGCGTCGAGGAGGCGGCGTTCATGGCGATGGCGCTGCGGCCGCTGTTCGGCGTTCCCTTCCTCGCCGACGTGGACAGCTCGATGCCCGAGCAGATCGACGACAAGGTCGGCCTCCCGCCCTGGCTGCGGCGGCTGCTCGACCGGGCCGAGGGGGCGATGCTGCGCCGCGCCGCGGGCGCGGTCACCTGCTGCCGGGCGCTGCAGGAGATCGTCGAGAGCCACGCGCCGGAGGTGCCCGTGCGCACCGTCGAGGACGTGACCATGCTGGGCGAGGACCGGAGCGTGCCGGAGGACTGCCGCTTCGCGGACCCGGTGGTGATGTACGTGGGCAACCTCGAGGGCTACCAGGGCGTGGACCTGCTGATCGACGCGATGGCCCGGCTGGACCCCGCGACGCATCCCGCGCGGCTGGTGGTCATCGGCGGGGGCGCCGCGCACGTCGCCGCCGCGAAGAGGCGCGTCGAGGAACTGGGGATCGGCGGGCGCGCGCATTTCCTGGGGCCGCGCCCGGTGGAACAGCTCGGCCGCTACCTCGCAGCCGCCACGATCACCGCCTCTCCGCGGACCCAAGGCCGTAACACGCCGATGAAGATCTACTCCTACCTCGACAGCGGGCGCCCGCTGCTCGCCACGCGCCTGCCGACCCACACGCAGGTTCTGGACGACGCGATCGCCATACTGGCGGACCCCGAGCCGGAGGCGATGGCCGCGGCGCTGGAGCGCCTGCTGGAGGACGCGGCACTGCGCGAGCGCCTCGGCGCCGCTGCGCAGGCACGGGTCGCCGCGGAGTTCAGCCCCGCCGCCTACCGGCGCAAGCTCGACGGTTTCCTCTCGGACGTGATCGAGCCGCGCCTCGGCCGGGGCGCGGCCCCGGTGGCGGCGGACGCGGGCTGATGCGGCGGATCGGCCTGGAGGAAGCGGCCCGCCAGCGGTGGGACGTGATCCTCGCGGGGTCGTCCTTCGCGGCCTGCTTCTTCGCGCGGGGCCTGCGGGGCCGGGGGCTGCGGGTGCTCATGGTGGAGCGCGGCCCCTACGTCGACCGGGAGACGCAGCTCGCGCAGCGCCACTCCGACCGCCCCCCCGTGCCCGCGCAGCGCAACAGCTCGGGCCAGCCGAAGGACTGGGCCGTGCGCCACCAGTTCGGCGGCTGCTCGAACTGCTGGTGGGGCAACACGCCGCGCCTGCACCCGTCCGACTTCGCGCTGCGCTCGCGCCACGGCGTGGCGGCGGACTGGCCCTTCGGCTACGACGCGCTGGAGCCCTTCATGGCCGAGGCCGAGGCGGTCATGGAAGTGGCCGGGGGCGGCAGCGAGCACATCGTGCCCCGCTCGCGGCCCTATCCCCATCCGGCCCATGCGCCGACCCGCGCCGAGCGGCGCCTGATGGAGTTGGACGCGAGTTGGGTTCCGATGCCCACGGCCCGCGCCAACGGCGGCAGCCGGGCCTCGTGCTGCGCGGCGGGGTCCTGCTCGCTATGCCCGGTCGATGCCAAGTTCACGATCCTGAACGGCCGGGACGCCTTCGCCGACCCCGACCTGAGCCTCGTGGTGGAGGCCGAATGCCGGCGGGTCGAGACGGCGGCGGGGCGGGCCACGGGGATCACGGTGCGCGACGCCTCGGGCCGGGAGACCGCGCTGCGGGGCGATCTGATAGGCCTCGCCGCGAACCCGATCGGCAACGCGGCGATCCTCCTGCGCTCCGGCATCGGCGGCGCGCGCGTGGGCGAGGGCCTGCACGAGCAGGCCGGGCAGTTCGCGTGGATCGACGTGCCGTTCGACAACTACTACGGCGGCACCTCGATCACCGGGCTTGGATACGCGTTCTACGACGGGCCGTTCCGGTCCGAGGCGGCCTCGGTCCTGCTCGAGAGCTGGAACGCCCCGCCGTCGCTGCGGATGGAGCGGGGCAAGTGGCTGCAGCGCCTGAAGTTGAAGCTCGTGGCCGAGGACATCCCGCTGGCGCGCAACCGGATCGTGCTGGAGGAGGACGAGCCGGTGATCGAATGGACCGGGCACAGCGCCTTCACGGAGGCGGGGCTGGCCCGCGCGCGCGAGGGGCTGTCCGGACTGCTGCCCTTCGCGGAGCGCATCGCCTTCGGCCCCCCGGAGCCCACCGAGGCGCACATCATCGGCGGCACGCCGATGGGCGCCACGGCGGCGGAGGGCGTGGTCGATGCAGAGTGCCGCCTGTTCGACGTGCCGAACGTCGCCTGCCTCGGGGCGGGCGCCTTCCCGACCGGGGGGGCCGCGAACCCGACGCTGACGCTGGCGGCCCTGTCGCTCCGCCTCGGGGAGCGCGCCGCATGAGACCGTCCCGCCGCACCGTCCTGCTGGGAGGCACCGCCGCCGTCGCCGCCGCCGCGGCGGTGCCCGTCGCCATGGGCGGTCTGGACGCGTTCCTGCGCCGGGTACTGGCGCGGCACTTCGGACCCGAGGTGCTGGGGATCGACGGGATCGGGGACTTCGTCGCCGACTACGCCGCGCTGGCCGGGCGGGGCAGCGCGCTCAAGCGGGCCGGTGCGGAGGCCTACTTCGCCTGGCAGGGCGACCGGGTGCACATGATCGGGGCGGCCGAGGAGCTGGAGGCGCGGTTCCTGCAGACGATCCTGACCCGCAGCAACATCATCGCGATCCACGGCGGGGCGGAGGCCCCCTTCGACTACGTCGATCCCGACCCGTGGGAGCCGGCCTGCGGCCTCTACCTCTCGGCGCTGGCCGAGGAGACCGGCTTCGGCTGACGCGCGCCGGCGGTGATCGCCGCCGCGGCGGAGGGCCCGGGCAGCGCGTCGCAGCCGGCGCCCGTCCGCGCGCCGGCCGCGCGCGACCAGCCCAGGAGCGACATGTGCCCCTGCGCGGTGGCCGTGACTTCGGCCCCCTCCTCGGCGGCGATGCGTCCGAGGCGGCGCGCGTCGGCGCCGTCGATCCAGGGGGCGTTGGCCACCACGATGCCGACCGGACGGCAGGCCACGAGGGGCCGCAACTCCTCGACCGTGGCGACGATGGGTCGGCCGGTTCGGAAGTCCGCGGCGTAGGGGCGCGTGCCGGGGCCGAGCGAGAACTCCATCTCCGAGAAGCGCGGCCGGTTGAGCGCCACGTCGAAGTCGCCCAGCCACTGCACCGCGAGCATCTCCTCGGTGGTGACGACGACCGCGCCCCGCTCCAGCCAGGGCGCGGCCATCTCGGTCGCCGCCTCCCATTGCCAGCGCCGCTTGCCCAACAGAAACCGCGTCTCGGCGCCGGAGACGAGGCGCGCCGAGTTCCACACGGCGTTGTTCGAGCCGACCGCGAAGAGGGCGGCGACCGCGAGCGTGGCGGCCACCGCCGCCCGGCGCGTCCGGGGCCCGAGGCGCTGCGGAAGCAGCGCCGCCGCCGCGCCGCCGAAGTAGCGCAGCAGGGTGCCGCCCACGTATGCCAGCGCTATGGCCCAGATCGCGAAGAAGAACGGCATCGTCGGGTAGAGGTAGCGGATGTTCTTCAGCCCCCCGAACGATTGCGCGAGGAAGGTCGCGCCGAAGAGCACCAAGCAGAAGGACGCGGGCACGAACCGCGCCCGCAGCGCGATCAGCGCGGCGAACGGGAACAGAGACCAGAACGTCGCGTAGTTGTCGCGAAAGTCCCGGTGGTAGAAGGTCGTGTCGCGCAGGATCGGCCAGGGCTCCCAGCGGTAGGTCGTCCACAGGCGGGACAGCGTCCCGTCGAGCGCGCCGCTGGCCAGCACCAGCCCGGCCGCCGCCGCGGCCGCCAGCGCCGCCCAGCGGAGCCAGGGGACCTGCCGCAGCCACGACGGCCCGAACAGCGCCCCCGCCCACAGCGCCGCGGCGGCGGCAACGATCAGCGTCGTCTGCTGCAGGCGCAGCGCGAACAGCATGAGCGCCCCCGCCACCGCCAGCAGCACCGCGCTGCGGTGCCAGCCGCTCCGCGCGCCGCACAGCGCCTCGTAGACGAGCAGAACCGCGACCAGCGTCGCCAGACCGTGCAGCGCGTAGAAGCGCACGTATTGCGACACCTCGATTCCGTTGGGCCAGAGCAGCAGGAACACCGCCGAGACCGCGGCCGCCGCAAGGCCCGCCACGCGCCAGACCCACACGGTCGCCACCACCACCAGGAGCGCGCCCGGGACCGCCGAGGGCAGCAGCCGCGCGGCGCCCATGCCGCGCGTCCCCGCGAGGTCCCACGACGCCGCGACGAGGCGGGTGTAGAGCGCACCGCGCTCGTAGCTGCCGTCGAGGATGGCGAAGGTGCCCGCGTCCTGCAGGCTCATTGCCGGGAGCAGGTGGTAGAGCTCGTCGTAGATCGGCGGCAGGCCGAGGATCCCGGTGCGGGTCAGCAGCGCCGCCGCGAAGAGCAGCGCCGCGGCGCCCGCCACGGCCAGCGCGCCGCCGCGCGACGGGGCGCGGGTCGGGCCGTGGGCATCGGTCGGCAGCGTTCCGGGTTTCACATCGCCTCGCGGGTGATCCTCGCGATCACGGGAGATCCGGCCCGGTCGCCGAGCCCGGCCGCGCGCAGCGTGCGCTCGAGCCGGTCCGACACCGCGGGGCGGGCGAGCTTTCGGTGCAGCACCATTGGCAGCACGAACTGTCCGATCTCGTGGCGGTGGGCGAAGCCGTGGCTCCGCGCGCAGGCGCTGACCTCCGCGCGCGACAGGCTCACGTAGCGCCGCGTGTCGCCCTCGATCCGCCGCTTGAGGCCGAACAGGACCGGCTCCAGCAGGTTGAAGCCGCCGGGGGCGGGGAAGTCGACGATCACCGCATGGCGCGCGACCCGGCAGGCCTCGGCCAGCAGCCGCTCCCAGTCGCCGACGTGGGCGAGGATGCGGAACGAGGTCACCACGTCGAAGCTCCGATCCGGATGGGGCAGGTCGGTCAGCGAGCCCCAGCCGAACTCGACGCCGGGAACCCCGGCCGCCCGCCCGAGCGCCCGCGCGGAGCTGGCGTGGACGTGCACCGCATGCCCGTCCTCGCGCAGCGGGGCCGCGACCTGGCCGTGCCCGCCGCCGACGTCGAGCACGCGCGACCGGGGCCACGGGGCGATCAGCTCGCGCAGGATCCGCGTCTGCCGGGCCAGCAGCCAGCGCCCCGCCGGGCCCGAGAAGCGCCGCGCGTAGCGGTCCGTCGACGCGTCGAGGTCGGCTTCCGGCGCGCCGATGTCGGCGACGGGGCCGTGGAGGCCCTCGACCGTGCTCATGCCGCGACCCCGGCCGGGGCGGGCCGCAGGTGCCCCTCCGCGCGATACCACGCCGCGGTGCGCCTGAGGCCCTCGGCCAGGGGAACCTGTGGCTCGTAGCCGATCAGCCGCTTGGCCTTGTCCACCGAGAAGGCCCGTGCCTTCGTGAAGAAGGACACCCGCCGGCGGTGCAGCGGCGGGTCGATGCCGAACGGGCGGCACGCCACCTCGCACAGTGTCGCGGCCGCCATCAGCGGCGCGACCGGAAGGCGCCCCCGCGGCGGCGGCACGTCGAGCACGGCGGCGACCTCGCGCACCAGGCCGTTCAGCGTGGTGTACCGGTCGGAGCCGATCAGGAAGGTCTCGCCGACGGCGGCGGGGTGCTCGGCGCACAGGACGAAGCCCTGCACGAGGTCGTCGATGTAGCTCATGTGGTAGGCGATCTCGCCGCTGCCGAACATCCGGAAGGTGCGGTTCTCGACCGTGCGGAACAGCTTCAGGAAGCGCAGGTCGCCCGGCCCGTAGATGCCGGTGGGGCGGACGATGGAGACCGGCGCCCCGGCCTCGATCGCGGCCCGCGCCAGCATCTCGCCCGCCAGCTTGGACCGCTGGTAGACGTCGCTGGGATTGAACGCGGTCTCCTCGGTCGCGGGGATCTCGGCCACGTCGCCGTGCACGCCGCAGGTCGAGCAGTGCACGATGCGCGCGACCCCGTGGCGCCTGCCGGCGTCCAGGACGTGCGCGACGGCGCCGCGGTTCACCGCGTCGTAGTAGCTGTCCGGATGGTTCGCGCTGCGGTAGACGGCACCGATGTGGAAGACGTGGCTTCGTCCCGCCACCGCCCGGTCGATCGCGGCCGCGTCGGTCAGGTCGCCCTGCGCCAGTTCGATCCCGTCGCGCTCCAACGCTCGCGCGGCCGGGCTCGCCCCGTCGCGGACGAGGGCGCGCACGGCGTAGCCGCGGGCCCTGAGCGTCCGGGCGAGATGGCCGCCCGTAAAGCCCGTCGCGCCGGTCACGAGCGCTTGTCCGCTCCCCCCGTCCATGCGTCCCCCCCGGCGGTCCCGCCCTACAGTGATAGCATGCTTTCCGCGAAGTAGGTCACGAGATCGGCGTCCGTCGTCAGCGCGAACGACCCGCCCCCGAGATCCGCTCCCTTCAGCGCGTCGGCCTGCGCGCCGAACACCTCGATCGTCCCGAACCCGCCGACCGCCAGCCGCACGCCCCCCGCGATGTCGGTGACGGTGACCGCGCCCTCGAAGGCGTCGGCCAGCACCAGCCGGTCGGCGCCGAGCCCGAAGTCCAGGATCGCGTCCGCGGCCGACGTGCCGTCGGCGAAGTCCGTGTTGTAGACGAAGGTGTCGGCGTCGGCGCCGCCCGCGACTTGGTCGGCCCCGGCGCCACCGGCGATCCGGTCGCGCCCGTCCTGGCCCTCGATCGTGTCGTCGCCCCCGCGGCCGTCGACAATGTCGTTGCCGCCGCCGCCCCTGATCAGGTCGCCCGCGGCGGTGCCGAGGATCCAGTCCCCCGCGGCGCCGCCCTCGACCTCGGTGGCGAGGCCGAAGCTCTGGGTGGTGCCGTCGATCGTGCCGCCCGACAGGCCGATCTCGTCGGCGAGCAGGGCCTGCAGGCTGGCCGCGTAGGCGGCGTAGGCGTCGTCGGTCAGGTGGACGAGGTCGGGACCGACCCCGGAGGTGTCGAAGGGCGCGTCGTGCAGGTGCAGCGTCGGATGGTCCGCCATCAGCGCCGTCACGATCGCCTTGATGCCCGGCTGGTAGGTCCCGTTGCCGGCGTCCCCGATCACCGGCGAGCCGTCGACCGTGCTGAAGCCTTCGTTGACGATCTCCGACACGAAGGCGTCGCCCTGCTTCAGCTTGGGCGGGATCGTCGAGATCACGAGATGCTTCTCGTCGGCCCCGGGGAGCGCGAAGAAGTGGTTCACCGCCTTCGTGACCTGGTTCATGATCCCCGGGAAGTTCGAGGTGTAGAAGCTGCTGCCCGTGTGCGAGAAGTCGTTGGTGCCGGCCATCAGCAGCACCACGTCCGCGTCGGTGTCGATCACGTTCGTGCGGAAGTGGTACTCCTCGGTGCTGGAGTTCACGAGCTGGCGGAACTCGCGCGAGGGCGCGCCGGTGTGGTCCTGGTCGATCAGCCAGTCCGGGCCGGACGCGTAGGCTCCCACGTAGTCGACGAAGGCGCCCGCCGCGAGAAGTCCCTCGAACAGGTCGCCGCGATAGCCCTCCTGCAGGGCGCGGTTGTCCAACGTGTCCTGGTCGGTCCCGCCGCTGTAGCCGTGGGTCAGCGAGTCCCCGATCGGCAGCACCCGCGCGGCCTGCGCCGACCACCCCGCTTCCAGGTCGATCACGAGCGCGCGGGTCTCGTCCGCGAAGCTCAGCGCGACCGGTGTCCGGTCCAGCGTGAGGTCTGGTCCTGCGACGGTGGTGGAGGATCCGAAGCTGTCGGTGGCGGTGACGGTGGTGGCGAGGGGGCCGTCGGCGAGGCTCGAGAGGTCGAGGGTGAGGGTGCCGTCGGTGCTGCGGGTGCCGGTCACGGTGGCGGTGCCGTCGGTGACGACCACGGTGGCGGTGGCGTCGGCGTCGAGGCCGGCGATCTCGAACGCCACGGCGCCCATCTCGGCGCCGTCGATCTCGGTGTCGGGCGCGGCGAGCGCGAGGTTGCCGTCGTCGTCGCCGCCGGCGGGCACCAGCGACAGCGCGGGCCCGGCCACGGTGGCGGTGGCGCCGTCGCCGTCGGTGGCGGTGAGCGAGGAGGCGAGGGGCCCGTCGGCGAGGCTCGACAGGTCGAGGACGAGGGTGCCGTCGGTGCCGCGGGTGCCGGTCACCGTGGCGGTGCCGTCGGTGACGCTCACGGTGGCGGTGGCGTCGGCGTCGAGGCCGCTGATCTCGAACGCCACCGCGCCGGCCTCGGCGCCGTCGATCAGCGTGTCGGGCGCGGCGAGCGCGAGGTTGCCGTCGTCGTCGGCGGGTGAAGCTGCGCCCAGGCTCAGCGCGACGCTGTCGAACTCCACCAGCACGGTCTCGTTGGAGCGGGTGCGCTGGTTGAGAAAGCCGCCCAGCGTCAGCACGTGGCTGCCGCCCGCGAGCGTGCCCAGGTCGAGCGTGACGTCCACGAAGCCGCTGTCGAGCACCTCGTCGTCGTCGTCGGTGGCCTCCATCAGCGCCACCGCGTACTCGGTGCCGTCGACGTCCACGAGCACCTCGCCCCACTCGCCCTCGTCGAGGTCGCTCGTCAGCGTGATGCGGTAGCGCAGCGTCAGCGTGCCGCTCTGGCCCGCGGCGCTGGTGAACGCCTGGCTCCAGCCGCCCGAGATGTCGGTGACCGCCGACTTGGTCGAGCCCCCGCCCAGCACCACCTGAAGCGTCCCGCTCCCCAGAGCCCCCGACGCGTAGTCCGGCTCGGCCGTGCCCCGGAACGCGTCGTCCGCATACGCAAACCCCTCCGCGCCGGACGTGAACGTGGCCTCGATGGGCGTGGGCGGCGGCGGCGGCGGCGGCGCGGTGTCCAGCGTGAGGTCTGGTCCTGCGACGGTGGTGGAGGATCCGAAGCTGTCGGTGGCGGTGACGGTGGTGGCGAGGGGGCCGTCGGCGAGGCTCGAGAGGTCGAGGGTGAGGGTGCCGTCGGTGCTGCGGGTGCCGGTCACGGTGGCGGTGCCGTCGGTGACGACCACGGTGGCGGTGGCGTCGGCGTCGAGGCCGGCGATCTCGAACGCCACGGCGCCCATCTCGGCGCCGTCGATCTCGGTGTCGGGCGCGGCGAGCGCGAGGTTGCCGTCGTCGTCGCCGCCGGCGGGCACCAGCGACAGCGCGGGCCCGGCCACGGTGGCGGTGGCGCCGTCGCCGTCGGTGGCGGTGAGCGAGGAGGCGAGGGGCCCGTCGGCGAGGCTCGACAGGTCGAGGACGAGGGTGCCGTCGGTGCCGCGGGTGCCGGTCACCGTGGCGGTGCCGTCGGTGACGCTCACGGTGGCGGTGGCGTCGGCGTCGAGGCCGCTGATCTCGAACGCCACCGCGCCGGCCTCGGCGCCGTCGATCAGCGTGTCGGGCGCGGCGAGCGCGAGGTTGCCGTCGTCGTCGGCGGGTGAAGCTGCGCCCAGGCTCAGCGCGACGCTGTCGAACTCCACCAGCACGGTCTCGTTGGAGCGGGTGCGCTGGTTGAGAAAGCCGCCCAGCGTCAGCACGTGGCTGCCGCCCGCGAGCGTGCCCAGGTCGAGCGTGACGTCCACGAAGCCGCTGTCGAGCACCTCGTCGTCGTCGTCGGTGGCCTCCATCAGCGCCACCGCGTACTCGGTGCCGTCGACGTCCACGAGCACCTCGCCCCACTCGCCCTCGTCGAGGTCGCTCGTCAGCGTGATGCGGTAGCGCAGCGTCAGCGTGCCGCTCTGGCCCGCGGCGCTGGTGAACGCCTGGCTCCAGCCGCCCGAGATGTCGGTGACCGCCGACTTGGTCGAGCCCCCGCCCAGCACCACCTGAAGCGTCCCGCTCCCCAGAGCCCCCGACGCGTAGTCCGGCTCGGCCGTGCCCCGGAACGCGTCGTCCGCATACGCAAACCCCTCCGCGCCGGACGTGAACGTGGCCTCGATGGGCGTGGGCGGCGGCGGCGGCGGCGGCGCGGTGTCCAGCGTGAGGTCTGGTCCTGCGACGGTGGTGGAGGATCCGAAGCTGTCGGTGGCGGTGACGGTGGTGGCGAGGGGGCCGTCGGCGAGGCTCGAGAGGTCGAGGGTGAGGGTGCCGTCGGTGCTGCGGGTGCCGGTCACGGTGGCGGTGCCGTCGGTGACGACCACGGTGGCGGTGGCGTCGGCGTCGAGGCCGGCGATCTCGAACGCCACGGCGCCCATCTCGGCGCCGTCGATCTCGGTGTCGGGCGCGGCGAGCGCGAGGTTGCCGTCGTCGTCGCCGCCGGCGGGCACCAGCGACAGCGCGGGCCCGGCCACGGTGGCGGTGGCGCCGTCGCCGTCGGTGGCGGTGAGCGAGGAGGCGAGGGGCCCGTCGGCGAGGCTCGACAGGTCGAGGACGAGGGTGCCGTCGGTGCCGCGGGTGCCGGTCACCGTGGCGGTGCCGTCGGTGACGCTCACGGTGGCGGTGGCGTCGGCGTCGAGGCCGCTGATCTCGAACGCCACCGCGCCGGCCTCGGCGCCGTCGATCAGCGTGTCGGGCGCGGCGAGCGCGAGGTTGCCGTCGTCGTCGGCGGGTGAAGCTGCGCCCAGGCTCAGCGCGACGCTGTCGAACTCCACCAGCACGGTCTCGTTGGAGCGGGTGCGCTGGTTGAGAAAGCCGCCCAGCGTCAGCACGTGGCTGCCGCCCGCGAGCGTGCCCAGGTCGAGCGTGACGTCCACGAAGCCGCTGTCGAGCACCTCGTCGTCGTCGTCGGTGGCCTCCATCAGCGCCACCGCGTACTCGGTGCCGTCGACGTCCACGAGCACCTCGCCCCACTCGCCCTCGTCGAGGTCGCTCGTCAGCGTGATGCGGTAGCGCAGCGTCAGCGTGCCGCTCTGGCCCGCGGCGCTGGTGAACGCCTGGCTCCAGCCGCCCGAGATGTCGGTGACCGCCGACTTGGTCGAGCCCCCGCCCAGCACCACCTGAAGCGTCCCGCTCCCCAGAGCCCCCGACGCGTAGTCCGGCTGCGCCGTGCCCCGGAACGCGTCGTCCGCATACGCAAACCCCTCCGCGCCAGAGGTGAACGTGGCGTATACCGGGTAGCCGACCATCATCTCCACGTCGGCCGCGTTGGTCTGCTCCGTGCCGTCCGAGGCGACGTAGGAGAAGGTGTCGTTGCCCGTGAACCCGGCGTCGGGCGTGTAGGTGATCGCGCCCGTGGAGGGATCGACGCTCACCGTGCCGTGGCTGGGGCCGGACGCGATCGCGACGGTGGAGGCCAGCGGCGCGGTGCCCATCGTCCCGTCGTTGGCCAGCACGTCGACCACCGCAGCGCCGCCCTGCGCGACCAGCACGCGGTCGTCGATGGCGACGGGCGCGGTGCGCGGCGTGTAGGAGACCGACGCGTAGGCGGCGACCGTGTCGACGTTGTTCGCCGGCGACCCCGTGAAGGCGTTGTTGCCGGTCCAGATGCTCGTGTGGGTGCGGCCGGGATAGGCGGCCATCCCGATGTCGAGGTCCTCCATCCGGTGGAGCTCCACGCCGTCGGCGTACCAGGTCACCGAGTCGGGGCCCCATTCGAAGGCGTAGTCGTGGAAGCCCGCCGCCGCGTCGAATCCCAGGTCGACGGTGGCGGAGGAGACCCCCTCGGGGGTGTGGATGCTCAGGAGGACCTCGGTGGTGTCGCCGCCGAGGAACTCGAAGTCGATCTCGCTGGTGGGGGAGCCGAAGGGCGCGCCGGTGTAGAGGAAAAAGCTGGACAGCACCCCCTCCACGCCGGAGGGCCGCATCGTCACCTCGTAGGTGCCGTAGAAGGTATCCTCGGTGGCCCGCATCTCGGCGCCCGAGAATCGCTTGCCGCCGCCGTCGCGTCCGTCGAGGCGCAGCTCCACCAGGCCGGGCGAGATCAGGACGTTGTCCGGCGTCCAGGTCGTGTCGATCCAGCCGGCGCCGTTGGTGTAGTCGGATATGCGCCACTGCTCGGGCACGAAGGGATCGAAATCGGCCTGGAACGCGGAATAGGTAGTCATGATGATGAGAATCCCCCGGCTGCAGGCGGGTGCCTGCGAAATCGATGACCCGTGCCAGTCGAGTCGGGGATCCGCGGAATGTGGCGGAAATCGGCACCCGTGACGGACTGACGGTCGAACTGCGCCGGGACGGTCGGGCAAACGCGTTCCGGCAAGGTAACGCTAGGGAAAGCTAGCACGGGCATCGCGGACTTGGCAAACCTCCTGCCCGCGTCTTGCCGCATTTTCGCCATGATCCGGCCGAAACGATGAATGACCGCGCAGGCAACGATGCGCGGCCCTTCCGGGCACCGCCGCGCGGTGCGGGCCTTGATCGCGGGCCGCAGCCCGGGTCAGACTGCGCGCGTGGCCGGCAAGGCCGCGCTTGTCGGACGGGGCTTTCGGGATGATCGTTGACAGCAGGCAACTGCCCGACGGGCAGGTTCTCGACGCGGACGTCTGCATCGTCGGCGGAGGGCCCGCGGGCATCACCCTGGCGCTGGAGCTCGCGGACGGCCCCCTGAAGGTCGTCCTCCTCGAGAGCGGCGGCATGGCCTACGACGACGCCACGCAGGAGCTCTACGCCGGGCCGAACCTCGGCTTCCAGTACGACCCCCTCGACGAGGCGCGGCTGCGCTTCCTCGGCGGCTCCTCGAACCACTGGGCCGGCAACTGCATGCCGCTGCTCCCGATCGACTTCGAGCGGCGCGACTGGATGGCCCATTCGGGCTGGCCCATCGGCTACGATGACCTGCACGACTACTACATGCGGGCGCAGCCCTACCTGGAGCTGCCGACCGAACGTCCCTACGACTTGGCGTTCTGGGCGGAGCGGCTGGGCAAGGCGCTGCTGCCGGTCGATGCGGAGCAGCTCAGCAACGTCAGCGTCAACAAGAGCCCGCCGACGGCCTTCGGCTTCACCTACGAGGCCCGGCTCGCGGCGGCGCGGAACGTCTCCGTCTACCTCCACGCCAACGTGCAGGAGCTGGAGACGGATGACGCCGCGAGCGAGGTGACCGAGGTCCGGGCCGCGTGCATCGACGGCCCGCGCTTCGGCGTGCGCGCCCGGCGGTTCGTGCTGTGCGCCGGGGGCATCGAGATCCCGCGCCTGCTGTTCCTGTCGAACCGGGTCCAGCAGGCGGGGCTGGGCAACGGCAACGACCTGGTCGGCCGGTTCTTCGCCGACCATGCCGCGATCCGTCCGGCGATGCGGATCCTGCTGGCGCGCGACCGCGCGGGGGTCGACCTCTACACCGAGCCGAGCTTCTTCCCCTCGGGCGGGCTGATAGGCACGCTCGCCTCGTCCGAGGCGCTCCTGCGGCGCGAGCAGATCGGCGGCTTCGTGTGCCACCTGTTTCCCGGCGACGCGTCGCCGGGCGCGCGGTCGCTGGTGAACCTGTTCCGGTCGGCCCGGCGCGGCGACGTGCCGCCTTACCTCTCCTCCGAGATCGGCAACGTGCTGACGGACCTCGACGGCGCCGCGAACGCCTTGTTCCGGTGGTCCGGCGGCGACGACGACGTGATCGCGCGCGACTGGCTGGCGCCATGGCTGACCATCGAGAGCGTGCCGAATCCCGACAGCCGCGTGCGGCTGGTCGACGAGCGGGACCGGTTCGGGCAGCGCCGCATAGGCCTCGACTGGCAGCTCACCGAGACCGAGATGCGGACGGTGCGGCGGGCGACCGAAATCCTGGCGGGCGAGGTCGGGCGCATGGGCCTCGGCCGGAGCTGGACCGAGGTGCTGCGCGACGACTACGCCTGGCCCGACTACGTGGCCCGGGGAAAGCACCACTGCGGGACCACGCGGATGTCCGACGACCCCGCCACCGGCGTGGTGGACGCGGATTGCCGGGTGCACGGCGTGCGCAACCTCTTCGTCGGCAGCTCGTCGGTCTTCCCGACCCATGGCTACGCCAACCCGACGCTGACGATCGTCGCGCTGTCGATACGGATGGCGGACCTGTTCCGCGAGGATGCCGGGCGGGGCCGGCTGTGAGGGGGGCGCGATGATGGACCGACGGATCTTCCTGGCGGCGGTGCTCGGGGCCGCGCCGGTGGCGGCGGTGGCGGGGCCCGGCCGGGATGCCGCGGCGGATGCGGCGCGGATCGGGCGGGCGGTGCTGCGCGCCGGCGCGGCCGAGCGCGATGCGGCGGGCCTGCGCGCGGCGCTTGGGCTCGACTCCTCAGCCGAGGCGAGCCTGGACGGCACGTGGCGCGCGGCGATCCGGGCGGATTATGCCGGCGGCCGCATCGTCCACGTCGAGGACTGGGTGCTCGCGCGGACCGAGGCGCGGCTCTGTGCGCTCGTGGCGCTTTCCGCCGGGGCCGGGGCGTGAGGCTCGCCCTGGGGATCGCGCTCGCAGTCGCGGCCGCCGCCGTGGCGCTGCGCCTCCTGGTGCCGGGCAGCTTCTGGACCGGGACCGTGCTTGCGGCGTTGGTGGGGGTCGCGGTGGGGGCCGTCCTGCTGCGGCGCCGCCGGCGCCGCTAGGCCTCGATGGCGGCGCCCCGCGTCCCGATCCGGCGGGCGGGAACGCCGCCGACGATCTCGCCCGCCGCGACGTCGCCCGTCACCACCGCGCCGGCCGCCACGATCGCGCCCTCGCCGATCCGCGCGCCGTCGAGCACGCGCGCCCCGGCGCCGAGCCAGACGTCGCGGCCGATCACCACCGGTCCCCTGGTCTCCAGCCCCTGCCGCACCATCGGGGTGCCGCCGGTCTCGGTCCTGTAGCGGCCGCCGCCGATGTAGCACTGGCCCGCGATGATAGCGAAGTCGCCGATCTCGATGCCCGACACGGCGCTGAGGCAGCACTGGCTGCCGATCGAGCAGTCGGCCCCGATCCGGATGTGGTTCTGCTTGACCACCAGGATCGTGTCGCGCGCCACCAGCGTGCGCGCGCCGATCGCGAACCCGTCCGGCCCGTCCGCGCCGCGCGCGTCGAGCGCGCAGTTGTCGTCGATCGCCACGCCTGCCCCGATCCGCATCCGGCCCGGATGGCGCAGCGACAGGCCGCGGCCGAAGTTCGCGCCGCGGCCGACCTCGCCGAAGAGGCGCGCGAACAGCAGCTTGCGCAGCGCGAATCCGGCCGCCCCGGGCAGCGGCGCGGCGAAGGTCACCGCGGTCTCGTAGAGCAGCAGGTCGGACCAGCGGTCGCTGCCGACGAAGAACCGGCGGTACTTCTCCAGGGCCGACGCGTCGCCCGACAGGGCCTCGACGACGCGGTCCTTCGCGATCCGTTCGGAGCGCGGCGCGTCAGTCACCCAGCGTCTCGCGGCCGAGGTCCGCCAGCGCCGGCAAAAGGTGGGGCTCCAGCGCACGCGCCGCGGTCTGCGTCAGGTGGTTGGAGTCGCGGAAGATCGGCGCCCCCTCGAACACGAGCGGGCAGGACTCGGCGCCGCAGACCGCCTGGTCGAGGCGGATCGGGATCGCGCCGTGCCGCGCGACGATGGCGTCGTAGCCCGCGATGATCGCCGCCGCGCGGCCGTCGAAGGCGGCGCGCGGCACGTGGGGATCGCCGTTGCGCCACAGCGTCGCGCGCATCACGCCCGCGGGCACGTCGAACCCGGCCTCGGGCAGCGGATAGACCAGCGCCACGGACTTGCCCGCCGCCCGCAGCGCGGCGACCGTGCGGTCCAGCCCCGCGAGGAAGAAGGCGGTGCGGTCGGCGTCCGGCGACAGCACCGCGTCGTCGGTGCCCACCAGCAGCGGCGTGCGGTCCCGCTCGGCGAGGCCGTCGGCGTGCCAGCCCTGCGTGTAGATCTGCGCGCGCAGGGCGATCACCACGCGGTCGATCGCGGGATCGGCGAGGATCGCGCGGTAGGTCTCGGCGAGGTACGCCGAGCAGTCGTGGGCCTGGCCCACCCAGTAGACCTCGAAGGTCTCGATCGGGGGGCAGCCGTCGCGGGCATAGAGGGCGACGGCGATGCCGCGCGCCCGCGCCGCCTCGTCGAGCGCCGGCACCAGGGTCGGCGCGTGGCTGTCGCCCCAGACGGCGAGCCGGGCCGCCCCCGCCTCGGCCCCGAACACGCAAGGTACGCTCCAGGTCTCCTCGGAGGTCTTGCGCCGGTAGCACGGGCCCGCCCATTCCGGCGTGTCCCACGAGAAGGCGGCGATGCGGCGGGCGTCCTCGGGCAGGCGTCCGGGCAGGCCGCCGGTGACCACCACGAGGCCGGCGAGCGCGACGACCGCGCCCGTGCCCAGGGCCGCCGCGCCGAAAATGCGGCGGCGCGTGCGCCCGTCGCCCCCGTGTCGGAACGGCTGCTCGATGAAGCGGAAGCTGACCCAGGCCAGCGCCACGGACAGCGCGATCAGCCCGGCCGCCTCGGCGCCGGAGGGCATGCGGAGCGCGAGGTAGACAAAGGCCACGATCACCGGCCAGTGCCAGAGATAGAGCGAGTAGGAGATCCGCCCGATCCACACCGGCAGGGCGGTGGACAGGAGGCGGCCCGCCCCGGTCGCGCCCTCGCGCCCGGCATGGATCACCAGCGCCGCGCCCAGGGTCGGCACGAGTGCGGCCGCGCCGGGGAAGGGCGTGGCGCGGGTGATGAGGAGCGCGGAGGCCAGGATCATCGCGAGGCCGGCCGCGGCGGCGACCTCGCGCAGCCAGGGCCGTCCGATCGCGGGCACGGCGCCGAGCGCCAGCAGCGCCCCCAGCCCCAGCTCCCAGGCCCGCCAGGGCAGCAGGTAGTAGGCCGCCGTCGGCACCGCCGGCGTGGTCGCCACGCTCAGCGCCAGCGAGACGGCGGTGATGCCGGCGACCCAGGGCAGCATCCGCCCGCCCCGCCGCGCCACCGCGATCAGCAGGATCGGCAGCACGATGTAGAACTGCTCCTCGATACCCAGCGACCAGGTGTGCAGGAGGGGCTTGCCGTAGGACGCGGCGTCGAAATAGCCCGCCTCCAGCCAGAACAGGACGTTCGCCGAGAAGAGCGCCGCCGCCGCCGCGCTCTGCGCCGCGTTGGCCAGGTCGGACGGCACGAACAGGATCGTCGCGCCGACCAGCACCACGGCGATCACCGCGAACAGCGCGGGCAGGATGCGGCGGATGCGCCGCTCGTAGAAGTGCAGGAGCGAGAAGGCGCCTGCGGCGATCTCGCGCGAGACGATCGTGGTGATGAGGTAGCCGGAGATGACGAAGAACACATCGACGCCCACGAAGCCGCCCGGCATCCAAGCGAAGCCCGCGTGGAACAGCACCACGGGCAGCACTGCGACGGCCCGCAGTCCGTCGATGTCCGCACGGTAGGCGGGGCGGCTCACGGCCCCGTCCCGCGGCGCCGGCGGACCGGGAGGGGCCGCCGGGGGCGGCGCGCGAGCGGGGCTCGGGCAGGGAGGAACGCGCTGGTCTCGATGTCGACGTCCTGCGATCGGGCTCGGATCGGGCGAGCCACGTTGACCCATGGTAAATCTGCACCCACGTCGCGCCCTCCTGTCAAGCGATTGCCGCAGCGGCGCTTGGAGAACGGAGGCGTCTCCGCTAGCCTGCGGGGGCATTCGAGGATCGGAATTCAGGATGGACGAGGCACCACCGGCGCGCGCCGGGCGGCGGCGCGGATGGGGGCCGGGGTTCTGGCTCAAGTTCGCGGTCTCGGCGGGGCTCTTCGCCTGGATCGTGTGGCGCACCGACCTCGCGCCGGTCCTGGCGGCGCTTTCGGAGACCGAGCCGGGCTGGTTCGCGCTGGCCTTCGCCGCCCAGATCCTCGGGGCCTCCATCATCGCGCTGCGCTGGCGCATCCTTCTGGCGGCGGGCGGCGTGCGGCCGGGCTATCCCTTCCTCGTCGTGTCCACGCTCTCGTCGCTGTTCGTGCGCCAGTTCATGCCCTCGGTGATCGGCGGCGACGCGCTGCGCGCCCACGACGCGTGGCGCGTGGGCGCGTCTTCGGGGTTCGCGCTGATGTCGCTCTTCGTGGACCGGCTGCTCGGCCTGCTGGCCCTGGCCGTGTTCGCCTTCGCCGCGCTGGCCGTGCTGGGCAGCACGATCCCGGGGCTGTCGGGCGTGCTGCTGCCCCTGTCGATCGGGACCGCGGCGGCGCTGCTGATCCTGGCGGGGCTGCTGTTCGGGCGGCGCGGCGGCGTGCCGGGCTGGGTGCCCTCGGCGCTCGCCCGGATGGCCGGCAAGGTCGCCGACGCCCTGCGCGTCTATCGCGGGGCCCACGGGGCGTTCGCGAGGGCGGCGCTGTGCTCGCTGCTGCTGCAGGTCAACGTGGTGACGTTCTACTGGATGCTGTCGCGCGCGCTGTCGCTGGAGGTGCCCTACGCCACCTTCTACGCGATCATCCCGCTGGCGATCTTCGTGATGATGCTGCCGATCAGCATCAACGGCATCGGCCTGCGCGAGACGGCGTTCGTGTTCCTGCTGGGCGTCGCCGGGGTCGCCGAGAGCGACGCGCTCGCCTTCGCATGGCTCGAGTTCGGGCTGGTCCTGCTGGTCGGCGCGTTCGGAGGGCTGGTCTACCTGTTCCGGCCGGCGCCGCCGACGGCCTCGCCGCGCGAGCCGGTGCCGGAGGCCTCGTAGGAGGCGACAGGCTTCGTCGTGCGCACGCCCCGGCGCGGGGCCGGGGCGTGCGGGGTCGATCGGAGCGGTGCGGCTTCAGGCGAAGACCGCGTCCGCGGTGTCGACGGTGGCGATCTCGAGGTAGTCGACCCGGGCACGCTCGCCCGCGTCGCTGTTCCCGACGATCTCGATCCGGTCGCCGGGCCGGAGCCGGACGTCCTCGACGACGCCGGTCGCGATTGCCTCGTTGTCGGCGTCCAGCGCCCAACCCCCGATCTGCTGCTCACCCACGAAGATGAACATGTCGCCGCTTCCGTCCCGCTCGTCGAACCAGCCGAGCTCCAGGTCGTAGACGCCCTCCGGTCCGTCGAACGTCGTGGACGCGGAGGCGGTGCCGATGGACTTGTCCACCAGCCGCGCCACCTCGCCGCCCGACGCCGAACGGATGCGGTCGGTCGCGTAGTTCTCGAGGACCATGTCCTCGGCCTCAAGGCGCAGCACGGAGAACTCCGGGGCCGCCGCACCGTTCGAGGGCGCGGGCTCGGAAACCTCCTTCTCCGGCACGGGAGCGGGCTCGGGCTCCGGGGCCGGATCCTGCACGAGGGTCGGCTCGGGCTGCGGCTCCGGCTCGGGGGCCGGCTTCTGCTGCGGCTCCGGTTCCGGCTGCGGCTCCGGTTCCGGCGCGGGCTCCGGCGCTGGCGCACCGTTGGCGGTGGCGATCTCGATCGCGTCCACGCGGGCGCGCTCGCCGGCGTCGCTCCGGCCCTCGATCGTCACGGTCTGCCCGCGCTCGAGCGCGACGCCCTCCAGCGTCACCGTGTGCAGCGCGTTGTCGTCGCGGTCCAGCGCCCAGCTGCCCACGGCCGCGCCGTCGACCAGCACCGAGACCTCGCCCTGCCCGTCGTTCTCGTCGAAGTAGGTCAGGCTCACGTCGTAGCTGCCGCTGCCGCCCTCGAAGGTGGTCGAGGCGCGCGCCACGCCGACGCCCTTGTCGACCAGCTTGGCGACCGCGCCGCCCGACGCCGCGGACTTGCTGTCCGCCGCGTAGTTCTCGAGCACGAGGTCCTCGGCCTCGAGGCGCAGGACCGAGCTCGCCAGCACCTCCGTGCCGCCCGAAGGCGCAGGTGCGGAAACCTCTTCTTCCGGTGCAGGCGCAGGTGCGGGCTCGGGGGCTGGCTCGGGCGTGGGCTCGGGTTGCGGCTCAGGCTGCGGTTCGGGCTCGGGGGCCGGCTCCTCGGCCGCGAGACCTTCCGTGGACGCTGTGCTCGACTCGATCATCAGGTGATCGAGGCGCGCGCGCTCGCCGCGGTCGCTCGTGCCGACGAGCGCGACGGTCTCGCCCGCGGCGATCTCCACGTCGCTCAGCGTGACGGTCCGGAGGCCGTCGGTGTCCGCGTCGAGGGTCCACGTCTCCAGGGTCGAGCCGCCGACCACCAGCGAGACGGTGCCCTGCCCGTCGCTCTCGTCGAGATAGCAGACCTCGACGTCGTAGGTACCGGTGGCGCCGTCGAAGGCGAAGCTCGCCTCCGCCACGCCCACCGACTTCGAGTCGAGGCGCACGACCGCATCGCCGGACGCATCCCGCTGGCGCTCCACGCTGTAGTTCTCGAGCGAGAAGTCCTCGACCTCGTAGAGGGTCGCGAAGTCGGCGGATCCGTCCGCCGGCGTCTGGCCGGACCCGGTGTCGGACCCCGAGTCGGGCGC
Organism: Jannaschia sp. W003; assembly: GCF_025144335.1. Classification (NCBI taxonomy): domain Bacteria; kingdom Pseudomonadati; phylum Pseudomonadota; class Alphaproteobacteria; order Rhodobacterales; family Roseobacteraceae; genus Jannaschia; species Jannaschia sp. W003. Next base: position 132,520 of record NZ_CP083539.1, on the reverse strand, counting down.
GGCGTCCGGCTCGACGGCAGGTTCATCCGGCACGACGGCAGGTTCGTCCACGGGCGCAGGCACGGGAGCGGGGGCAGGGGCGGGAGCGGACCCGTCCGCGGGCCGCAGGTAGAGCGCCCAGTCGCTCGTCGAGCCGAGCCTGACCGTCTGGTTCGACAGCGAGACCGTGCCCAGCGAGATCTCGGCGTAGGCCTCCTCGGTGTCGACCGCGACGATCTCGGCCGCGTCGCCCCAGTCCGGATCGGACGCGAGGCGCGAGAGGTTCAGCTGCACGGAGGCCGTGTCCTCGGCGTAGACGATCACGCTGTCGGCCGCGTCGCTCCGCAGGGCGTACTGGCCCTTGCCGGCGCCGCCGGTCAGTTCGTTGGCGCGCTCCATGTCGAGCTCGAAGCGGCCCTGGCCCACGGTGAACTCGTTCCAGGTGTCGATCTGCGCCGCGGTGTCCTTGGGATAGGCGAACGAGCCGAAGTTGCCCGTGGGCGACTGCGTCCCGTCGGCCCGGATCAGGTTGCCCCAGATGTTGGCGACGCCGCCGGCCATGGTCGCGTCCCACAGGCCGTCCACCGTCTGCTCGGCGGTGTAGTCCTTGGAGCGGCCCTGGTCGCGGATCCGGAAGCGGTCCCCGCTCAGCACGGGCTTGCCCCCGGCCGCCTCGAGGGCCGCGACGTAGGTCTCGTACTCGGGCGAGTGGTGCTCGAAGTCCGCGAAGTCCTGGCCCTTCGCCCATCCTACCGAGCCGCTGTGGTTCAGCCCGGAGTTCGGGCCGACCGCGCGCACCGTCAGCAGGTGATCGTAGCCGGTCTGCGCGTCGAAGAAGGCGGTCCGCTCCGCCGCCTGGGCCGGGCTGGTCCACTCGTCGTTGTCGAAGCCGTAGCCCATGGTCCAGCCGGGCAGGGGGGCCAGCCGGTCGGCGAGGTACTCGAGGAAGCGGTGGTGGACCTCGCCGTTCTCACCGCCTGGCAGTTCGTCCGGCGTCTGCCCGCGGGCCGAGTCGCCCCAGGGCCAGAAGTGCACGGTCCCGCCCGCCGCGTGGGTGGCGGTGATGATCTGCTCGAGCGCGGCGAACGACTCGGGGTCCGGATTGAAGGCGTTCGAGCCTATGGCGCTGCCCGCATCGCCCTTCGTGTTGTCGATGTCGAAGAACTGCCCGCCGATGTTCGGGATGTGGAACCCGGTGAAGCCGTGCCCGTCGATGAAGGTGTCGATCAGGCCGTCGATCTTCGAGGGATCGTCGGCGTAGGCGCTCAGGTCGGGGTCGATCATCGCGTAGTTGGGCAGAAGCGCCGTCAGCGAGCCGTCGCCGTTCTGCTGCGCGAACTTGTCGCCCGCCGCGACCACGAAGCCCTTCGCGTCCGCGTCCCTGGCGACCTGCACGGTGCCCGAGAGGCCGTCGAGGTCGGCGTCCTCGGACACGGTGGAGAACGTCCAGTCACCGTCGTCCGGGGCGGTGAAGCGGAACGCGTAGTCGGAGCCGGTGTAGAACATGCCCGTCTCGATCGTCCGGCCGGTCCCGGCCTGGACGAAGGTCACGGTCGCCTCGAGGTCGAAGGCGTTGCCGTCGATGGTCGGGTTCGCGACCGTCCATTCGCTGTAGGGGGCGAAGACCGAGGTCCGCACCGTGCCGAGTTCCTTGGTGCCGGTCATGACGTGCACCCCGCACGTTCGGCTGCCCGGAGGCACGGAAGGGCCGGGCTCGAAGCCTCGGCAGGGGGCGTGAAGGTCCGCAAGCTTGTCATCGATTTCATCCGCTCTGTTTGAATGGCCCTGGGGGGGCGGCCGTGTCGGTCCGCCTAATCAAGCTCGCTCACGGGCGATTCAAGGAGAGGGCTCCGGATCGCCCAGGGGGGAACCGCATCCGCGCAGGTTCCTGCCCGGCCGGGCCGCCGGTCTGGGAGAGAATCGGCCGACACGGTCGGCCTCGGGACGATTCGGGGGTGGCGGCGGAACCAAATGCCGGGTAGGAATCCGCCGGGATAAACCATTCCCCTCAAGTACTTCTTCCCTGTCCCTCGCCAGACTTAGGGGGAAATCTGCGAGTTCAACGGGCCGCTGCGTCGTTTTGTCCGGACCCTCCGCGATGCCCGTTCCGGCGATCTGCAGGGGCACTGGCGCCGCCGGATCTCAGCGCCCGGGCTCTTCGATCGGGTCGACCAGCAGCAGGGGCCGGGCGGGCCCGCGCGCCCGCGCACCGGGCGCGGCGATCGGCAGGCTGAGCAGGGCCCCGACGATCAGCAGCATCGACAGGAGCGAGAACGGCATCATCAGACCGGGCTCGGACAGGCTGCGCGCCAGCGTCACCATCGCGAAGCACAGGAAGAAGATGCTCGGCATCCTGCGGGTGCGGAACGCCTGCAGGACCGTGCGCCAGACGCACCACGCGGTCGCCAGCACCATGAGGCCCACGCCGATCAGTCCCTGGTGCACCGCCACCTCGTAGTAGGAGTTGTGGAACGAGAAGGTCGCCCAGGGAGCCTTGTGGAACTCCACGTAGATGCGGTGGGCGGTGGACAGCCCGTCGCGCGGCGTCCAGAAGCCGCCTGCCCCCTTGCCCAGCCAGGGGTCCTTCTCGATCTCGACCGCGGCGTAGTCCCACAGCACCGTCCGGCCCGTCAGCGTGGCGTCCTTGCCGAAGGCCTCGAGCACCGGGGTGATCGGGTCGAACTCCAGCATTGCGAAGGTGCCGTATGCGGTCGCGGTCGTCAGGGCGGCCAGCGCGAAGGTCGCCGCGGCCACCAGCGCCGCGCCCGACAGCGCCGTGACGAGCCGCAACCCGATGATCAGCACCAGCGACCCCGCGGCCAGCAGCACGGCCGTGAGGCTGTTGGAGACCTGGATCAGCACCGCGGCCAGCAGGGCCGTCGGCAGGGCCAGCGGGCGCAGGAGGCGCGCCGGCCCCGTGCGGCCGATGCCGCCGTCGAGCAACGTGCAGATGGCGGCGATCCACAGCATCACCATCGCCATGCCGAAGGCGTTCTTGCTGAGGAAGGCCCCGCGCGCCGCGACCCCGCCCTGCGCGATGTCGACCACGCTGGCCACCGCGTAGAAGCTGGCCGCGATCAGGATCGAGATCATGATGTGCCGCGCCGTGAGCCGCAGCGCGATGCAGTAGCAGATGATCGTGGTGAGGATCATCTGCAGCCCGGACTTGAAGATCAGCGCGGTCTCGGTGCCCCAGCTCAGCGACAGCATCCACCAGATCGGAAACAGCCACAGCACCCAGGATCGCGCCACGAGATCGATCAGCGCGGGCATGTCGCGCACGAACGACCAGAAGAACCACAGCGCCATCGGGTAGAGGATCAGCTCGTCGCCGGGGAACTGCTTGAAGGTCACCAGGAACCAGAGCGTCACGAGGATGTGGTCGCGCCGGGTCTCGTCGATCCGGAGGCCGAAGATGCGCCGGGCGGCGGGGGGGGCGGGGGCGGCGAAGGTCACCGTGCCGCCCGCCCGGAGGCCGGGGCGCGCGCGCGCGCGCGCGCCCCGGCGAGGTGCGCCGCCATGCGCAGCGCCAGCGCCACGATCGTCAGCGTCGGGTTGGCCTGGCTCGCGGTCGGGAAGGTGCTGGCCGAGGCGACGTGGAGGTTGCGGGTGCCGAACACGCGCCCGTCGCCATCGACCACGCCCATCGAGGGGTCGCGCGCCATCCGGGTCAGGCCGATCTGGTGGTAGCCGTCGCGCGCCTGCCCGCGGATCGATTCAGCAAGCGCGTCGCGGCTCCGGGGCATCTCCACGGCGGCGAACCCGTCCCGCTCGAGGAACGGCGCCACGCGCAGGTGCGCGTCCACGAGGCCGTCGATCGTGGCGCGCCCGTAGCGGAAGGCGACGTGCAGCGCGGGCAGCCCGTCCTCGGCCAGGCGGTCGGCCAGCCGGACGTGGCTGTCGCGGTCGGGCAGGTGCTCGGCGTGGTAGACGAGGCGGTAGGCGGCGCCGGGGCGCACGGCCAGCCGCTCGGCGTGGCGGGCGCGCAGGGTGCGGGTGCGCAGCGCCGAGCCGATGCCGCGAAGCCCGCCGGCGGGATCGGCGGCAAGGTTGCGCAGATGCTCCGCCGCCGCGCCGCCGCCGCGGCGGCTGCAGCGGACCAGCGCCTTGGCCGACAGCTCCCCGGAGCGGTGGCCGGGGTCTTCGAGCGGCAGGTTGCGCAGCCAGAAGGCCACGTCGGTGCCGTGCTCGGCGAGCAGAAGGAGGCGCCGCCGCTGGGGGTCGGGGCCGCCCGCGCGGTGGTAGCGGAACGCCGCGGCCGCGGCCGGGTCGCGGGGGCGGACCGTCGCGACGGAGCCGGTCAGGTGCCCCGCGTAGCCCCGCCCGAGCCAGGCCGATCCCGCGAACCGGCCGGGCGCGGCGCGGGCCTCCAAGAGCAGGAGGCGGGCGACCTGCAGCCCGCCGCAGGCCAGCGCCACCGCCTCCGCCCCGACGGCGCGCGTGCCGCCCCCGCCTGCGGCGGGACGCAGGCGCACCGCGCGGACCGCGTCCCCCGCCTCGCTCCAGTCGAGCCCCACGCCCTGGGCCCCGAGCAGCAGGTTGGGGCCGTCCGCGCCGTGCAGGAGCCGTCGCCGCAGCCCGGGGTCGAGATCGGTGCCGACCAAGCGCTCGACCCGGTCGAGGTGGATCGCGCCCTCCGGGTCGCGGGGCCAGCCCGCCGGGTGGGGGGCGTCGAAGCGGGGGGTCGCGCCCAGCCACGCGGAGGCCGCGCCGATCCAGGCGGCATAGTCGTCGGCCGCGATCGGCCAGCCGCCGAGGCGCCCGGGCCGGTCGCGCAGGTCGTCGGGCTCCAGCGGGATGCAGCGCCCGCCCCAGAGCCCCAGCGTTCCCCCGAGACCCTGGCGCACGGTGCGCGCGTCGGCGTCGTGGGGCACGCCGTCGGGGATGTCCGAGGTGACGGGCGCGGGGGAGGGCAGGGCGCCGCCCCGTTCCGCGAGGAGGACGCGGAGACCAGCGCGCGCCGCGGCGTCCGCCAGTGTGCAGCCCGCCGCGCCGGCGCCCAGCACCAGGAGGTCGTAGCGGCTCCGCGCCGCGGCCTCGAGCGTCACCCGGCCCATGACCGGCCCCGCGCCCATTGCCGCCGCGCCAGCCCCACCGCCTTGCGGGCCGTCACCGCCGCCGAGGCGGCCTTCGGCCCCCCGCGGGCCCGCGTCCCGCCGTCGTCCCGGAGCCGCGCGAGCCTTCCCGCGACCGAAGCGTCGCCGAAGCGCGTCACGGCCCGCGCGCGCCGCTCCGCCGCCTCGGCCCGCGCCGCCGCGGGCGCGGCCAGCCAGGCGTTCAGCCGAGCCGGGGCGTCGGCCGGCGCGGCGTAGTCCGCGAGGTCTCCGAAGGTGGGGGCGAGCTTCGGGTCGAGGAGGCAGGGCCGCTCCATCAGGATCGCCTCGGCCACGGTGCGCCCGAAGGCCTCCACCCAGTCGGGGTGGTGGTGGTAGACGAAGGCGTCGAGCCCCTCGAGGAAGCACCGCGGCGAGAGCGTGCCGAAGGGCAGCACCTCCCAGGCGTCGGCGGCGGGGCCAGCGAGGGCGATCGCCTCGGGCGCCGCGCCCATGACCCGCGCGCGCCAGCCCGGACCGGGGGCCAGCGGCGCGGTCACGTCCGCGGCGGTGGCCGGCCATTTCAGCCGGTCCGCGCGTCCGTGGCGGCCGACCACGGCCGCGACCTCGCCGCCCGTGCCCGAGAAGGCGGGCCGGCGCGCGCGCCACGCCTCGGGGTCGAACACGTTGTGCCAGTCGTCGGCGGTCAGTGCGATCAGCGGCGCAAAGGCGCGGAGCTGCGCCCGGATCAGCCCCGAGACCGGCGCCCAGCGGGGCCATGCCCCGAACGCCCGGCGTACCTGCAGCGCGACGCCGGCGGGGTTGTACTCCAGCGAGCCGTCGCCCCGGAAGGGCGGGTGATGGGCGACCAGCACGGTGCGGTCCGCCGCGATCGGGCGGGCCCCGCGCGGGGGCGCGGCGAAGGTCATCGGGTTGTGGAGGAAGGCGGTCTCCGCCGGGGGCGCGGGGCGGCCGTCGGGGACCAGCGCGACGCCGGCGAGGTCCAGCAGGGGGACCAGCACCGCGGCGATCCCGCCCTGCTCGTCGTCGAGGAAGGCGGAGCGCACCGGCATCAGCGCGACCGACAGTCCGAGCGCGGAGAAGGCCCGCACGTCGGCGGCCAGCGCGGCCGAGGTGCCCCCGGTGAAGCGCAGGTCCGCGACCACGAGGACGTCCACCGCTCCGGGGTGCGCGGTCGCCACCCTAGCCCTCGAAGCCCGGCCAGACCTGCGAGAGGTCGCGGCCCAGCAGGTCGGAGAGGCCCCGGTTGCGGTCCGAGAGGTGCCGCCGGAGATAGGACGCCGTCTCCTCGGCGACCGGGGGCGCGCGGGTCGCCGTCAGCAGCACCGGGTGGGCGTGGCGGAACCAGCGGCGGTGCATCCGGGCGCGCAGCGCTGCGCGGGGCGTGCGGTCGGCGTCGAAGTGGTTGCGGTACTGCCGCGCCGCGATCCGGCGGCTGATCCGGTTGAGCAGGAGCTGCAGCCGGGGATTCGACGGATAGAAGGTGCGGTTGTGCCAGCCGTCCTCGTGTCCGACCCGCAGCGGCGCGGCGCCGAGGAACGCGCACAGGCCGTCCATCACCCCCTGGCGGTCCGCCAGGAAGTCCTCGAACAGGCAGACCCGCACCCGCTCCGGCCCGAACAGGTCGAGGTAGCGGCGCAGCGGGGCGAGGTAGGTCGAGCAGAGGATCAGGTTGGGGTGCCGGCTCAGCGCCGTCTCGAGGCCGCAGACGGCGCGGCCGCGGGTCACCATGTGCCAGTACTGCGAGCAGGCGCGCCGCACCGGGTCGCGCAGCATGAAGATCAGCTTCGCGTCCGGAAGGACCCGGGCGATTCGCTCCGGTGCGACGGGCGAATGGAGGTAAAGCGTGGAGTCCTCCCCGACCAGCGGCCGGTCCGCGAGTGCGGCGAAGCGGCCACGGTACCAGTCCAGGCCCTCGGGGGTGTCCGGATCGTACCAGTCGAGCCCGCCGCGGCCCGCATGGAGGAAGTCGGGATGCGCGATCGGATCGTCGGCGTCGAAGAAGTGGACCTCGTCGTCGGGGATCCCGATCTCGGGGCTGGAGCCGAGCAGGAAGTGCACGGAGGTGGTTCCGCACTTCGGCGCGCCCCCGATGATGAAATCCGGGAGGCGGCCCTTGGTTTCGACCCTGCCGTCCATGACACCTCGGTTGGTGGGACCCGTGCGGTCGCGCGAGCATAGGCCAGCCGGGCCCACCGATCCAGCCGAACCACACCGCGTCCGCGGATTGCGCGCCGGGCCCGGATTTTCTTGCGACGTAGGGTAAAGAGCGCCAGACTGATCGCAATTCTTACCCGGGCACGGGTCCGCTCCCGGATGCGGACCGTTCGGTCATCACTCCGCGGGCCGGCGCCACGGCCCGCGAACACCAGCTTGCCGGGCTCGCTCCGGACGGGTCGGCGTACAGGCGGCACGGCGCGCCCCCCGGGCACGCCGTGCCGCCGGCTCCGGAGCCGGCGCATGCGGAGGCGCGTGGATGAACTACGACGGCATCAACGCCCGCAACGTCATGCCGGTGCCGCGCGCCGAGCCCGCGGACGCGTCGCCCGGCCTGCGCCTCGAGGACGTCGCGCGGGTGCTGCGCCGGCGGGCCGTGCTGCTCGCGGCCTGCGTGCTCCTGGCGATCGCCGCCGCGGTGTACCTGATCTCGGTGACCACGCCGCGCTACGTCGCCTCGGCCGAGATGCTGCTCGGCGGCGACCAGTCCGGCGACCGGGGCTCGCGCGACCTGCTCGACGAGCGGACGCTCAACGATTCCGCCCTGCAGGGCGAGATCGCGGTGCTGACCTCCACCGCGCTGCTCGCGCGCGTCGCCGACCGGCTCGACCTCGACCAGAGCCCCGAGTTCAACGTCGCCCTCCGCCCGCCCGCCGAGCCGGTGCCGGTGGTAGACGCGGCGAAGGACTGGCTGCGGTCGATCCTGCGCCCGCCGGCCGATCCCGCCGACGAGGACGTGCCGGACGCCGATGCGGCCCCCGCCGAGATTCCCGCGCTGCGCAGCGCCGCCGAGGCGGGCAACCGGATGCTGGGCGACCTCGGGCCGATCGTGGGCAGGCTCGCCCGCAGCCTGCGCGTCGCGCAGCAGGGCACCTCCTACGTGGTGCGGGTCACTGCCAGCTCGGAGGACCCGGTCACGGCGGCCGCGATCGCGAACGCCCTCGTCGACGAGTACGTGGCCTTCACCGGGGACCGCCGCTTCGCTGCCGCGGTCCGCTACACCGGCTGGCTCGAGACCCGCGTCACCGAGCTGGCCCGGGCGGTCGAGGACAGCGAGACCGCGGTGCTGCGCCAGAAGGCGCTCGTGGAGAGCGACGTCGACAACGCCGACCGTCTCGCCCAGCAGATGCAGGAGATGACCAGCAAGCTGGTCGACGTCCGCGCCGCGCTGTCGGAGACCGAGGCCCGCGCCTCGGAGGCCGCCAAGCTCCTCGCGGAGGAGGGCACGACCGCGGCCGCGGGCGTGCTCGAGTCCCCGGTGCTGGCCGACCTCGACGTGCGCATGTCCGAGCTGCGCCGCGAGCGCGAGGAGGCGCGGCGCGGCTTCGCCGACGACAGCCGGCAGCTCGCCGCGCTCGACGCCGACCTCGCCTCACTGGAGGCCGAGATGGCCGCCGAGGTGGAGCGCGTGATCGAGGAGCTGCAGGCCCTGGCCCGGGTCCAGCGCATCAACGCCGACGCGCTGCGCGCGAGCCTCGCGGCGCTGGAGCGGCGCTCCGTGGAACGCTCGCTGAGCGACATCGAGATCAACCAGCTCGAACGGATCGCCGACGCGAACAGGCGCCTCTACGAGGACTTCCTCGACCGCTTCAAGCAGTCGAGCGAGATCCAGAACCTGCGCCGGTCCGACGCGGAGGTGATCTCGTTCGCCTCGCCGCCCGGATCGCCCTCGACGCCGCGGACCAAGCCCACGCTGGTGCTGGCGGCGGCGAGCGGTCTGTTCGTCGCCCTCGGGCTGGCGTTCCTGCTGGAGCTGCTGCCGGACCGGGTCGCCACCGCCGAGGACGTGCGGCGCGCCACGCAGTTGCACACATTCGGCGAGCTGCCGCGCCTGCCGGCGCTGCGCCGCGCCAAGGCCCTGGCCGCGCTGCTGCGCACCGACCGCGACCTCGCGCGCCTGTCGGGCGTCCTGAGGCGGAACCTGACGCTCACGCTGGGGCGGGACGTCCGGTCCGCCCTCCTGGTCGGCGACCGGTCCGGCGGCGACAAGAGCATGACCGCCGTGCTGCTGGCGCACACCCTGGCCGACGCGGGGCTGAACTGCCTGCTGGTGGACGCCGACATCCGCGGCGCGGCGCTCAGCAAGCGGCTCGCCGATCCCGAGGCCCGCGGCCTGATGGAGGCGCTGCACGGCGAGGTTCCCCTGCGCGAGGCCATCCACCGCGTCGACGAACTGCACCTGTCGTTCTTGCCCTGCCGCGTCAGCGGCCTCGACCCCGAGGCGCTGTTCGGCACCGCGAAGGCCGAGGAGCTGTTCGGCTGGATGATGCGCCATTACGACGCGGTCGTCATCGACGGCCCGCCGCTCAACGAGGCCGCCGACCTCGTGACGCTGCCGTCGGCGCTCGACGCCACGCTCTACGTGGTGGCCGCGGGCGAGGCGAAGCGGAAGGACGTGACGGCCCGCGGCGCGCTGTTCCGCAAGCTGCGCACCGAGGTCGAGGGGGCGGTGCTCACGCGCCGGCCGCGCCGGTCGCTGAGGCGGGCGTGACGCGTTGACCTCTCCGAGCCGCCAACGTTCCCGGGGCGCCGCGCCCCGTCCGAGCCGGAGGACACCCGGATGACGGGGTCCGCGCGCGGCTTCGACCTGGCGCTCGCCGCAGCGGTGACCGTGCTCGGCGCGGCGCTCGCGTGGGGTCTGGTGGGGGGCCTTCCGCTGATCGGCATCGACGACGCGTCGATCACGCGGTCCTACTCCGAGAACATCGCCGCCGGGCATGGCTACGTCTACAACGTCGGGGGCGAGCGGGTGGAGGGGTCCACGACGCTGCTCTGGGCCCTGGGCGTCGCCGGGCTCTACCTCCTCACCTCCGCGCCCGAGATCCTGATCGTCACGGCGTGCGCCGCGCTCGCGTGGGGCGCCGTGTTCTGCGCGCTGCGCACCGCCCGTCACCTCGCCGAGGCCGAGGGCGGTCACGGCAGCGTCGCGGCCGGCACCGTCGCCGCCTTCCTGGTGGCGGCGCCGGGCTACTTCGCATGGGCGGTCTGGACGATGATGGAGCTAGCGCTCTGGTCGGCGTTGATCGCTTGGCTCGTGCTGACGCTGGTGCGCGGGGCGCTGGGGGCCGCCGCGCCGCTGGGGCCGCTGCTGGCCGCCGCCCTCCTGCTGCCGCTGGCCCGGCCCGAGGGCGTGGCTGTCGCGGTGGGTCTGCTGGCGCTCGCGCTGATCGTCGCTCCCGGCGGGCGCGGGCGCATCGCGGCGGCGATCGGGGCGGCGCTCGTGTCCTTCGCCGCGGTGACGGCTTGGCGCCTCAGCTACTTCGGCCAGCCCTTCCCGAACACCTTCTACGCCAAGGTCTCCTCGGACCGGATGCAGGACCTGACCGACGGCGCGAAGTACACGCTCGGCTTCCTGCTGGGCAGCCCGTTCGCGGAGCTGCTGTTCGTGGCCTGGATCGCGGGCGCCGCCTGGATCGCCGTACGCTGGCTGCGGGACCGCCGGCGCGGGGCCGCGCTGCTGATCCCCGCCGCGGCAGTGTTCGGCTTCCTCGCGATCTACTCGGCGCTCGGGGGCGATCACTTCGCGCTCTGGCGCTTCTTCCAGCCGATCCAGCCGCTGCTCCCCGTCGCCGCCGCCGTGGGCCTGGCGGTCGCCGTCGGCCGCGCGGCCCCGGGGCCGCGCGCGCTGGCGCTTCCGGCGGCGGCGGCAGTGGCGGGCCTCGCGCTGGTGGGGTGGCCGCACTACCACCAGGCGCGGTTCGACCTGCGCAAGGAGTTCGTGCTCAACGCGCAGGGAATCGACTTCGGCACCTTCCTCGACGGCGTCGCGCCGCGACCCTCCGTCGGCGTCGGACCCGCGGGGGGCATCGCGCTCAGCTACGACGGCCACATCTACGACCTGCTCGGCCTGAACTGGACCGAGATGGCCCACGCGAAGCCGATCAAGGTCGGGATGCGCAACCACGCGAGCTTCGACAAGGCGACCTTCTGGGCGCACGAGCCCGAGGTGGTGGCGATCTTCAACCGCCCCTGCGGCGAGGGCGACACCCAGCCGTTCTGGGCCAGCAACGACGACGCCTTCGACGACCTGTTCGAGGACCCGCGCTTCCGGTCCGGCTACCGTCCGGTCCGCTTCCGCGAGGCGGGGGCGTGCTGGCCCGCCTTCGCCCGGCCGGACTGGCTGCGGGCGGTCGGGTCCGATCCCGCGGTCGAGGTCCTCGAGTGGACCGCGGTCGAGCTGATCAACTGACCCCATGAGCGCCCCGGCCGAACCATCCGAAGCGGCCCCGCCCCAACGCCCCTTCTTCCTGAACGTCGGCGCGCTGGTCCTGTCGCGGGGCTTCGTCGCGCTCTCGCAGATCCTGATCCTGCCGATCCTCGCGCGCCTGCTGTCGATCGCCGACTTCGGGGTGATGGCCCTGGCGATGACGGTGGTGGTCCTGGCCGGGACGATCAGCGACGGGGGCTTCGGCCGCTCGCTGATCCGCACGCGCCGGGTCGACCGGGCGGAATGGTCCAGCGTCTTCTGGCTGCTCGTCGCCATCGGGGTGGGGCTGGCTGCGGCCGTGCTGGCGGCCGCGCCGCTGCTGGCGGCGTGGTTCGACCAGCCGCGGCTGCTGGCGGCGATGTGCGCGCTGGCGGCGCTGCCGCTGCTCCAGGCCGCCACCGCCGCGCACAACGCAGAGATCGAGCGCCGCGAGCAGTACGGCGCGCTCGCCGCGCTGCAGGCGGCGGCGGCGGCGGCGGGCATGGCGGCGGCGGTCGGGCTCGCCCTGCTCGGCGCGGGGCTCTGGGCCCTGGTGGCGCAGCAGCTCGCCCTCGCCGGGATCCGCGCGGCCGGGATCGTGGCGCTCTCGCGGTTCCGACCGGCGGCGACCTTCTCGCGCGGGCACCTGACCGAGCACCTGCGCTTCGCCCGCGACACCATCGCCACCTCGCTGCTGAGCGTGATGCGGCTCCAGGCGACGACGCTCGTGATCGGCCGGGTCCTCGGGCCGTTGCCGCTGGGGGTCTACGCGATGCACCAGCGCTTCGCGCGCCTGCCGCAGTTCGGCCTCGCCGGCCCGGCCTCGGCGGTGGTGTTCGTGCGCATGGCCCGCGCGCGCGACGACCCGCCCCGCCTGGCCCGGACCTATCTCGCGTCGGTCCGCCTGCTCGCCACGGTGCTGCTGCCCGGTCTGGGCGGGGTCGTCGCGGCGGGGCCGGTTCTCTTCCCGGCGATGCTGTCCGAGAAGTGGAGCGCGGTGGCGCCGGTGTTCGCGCTGGCGGTCCCGGGCGTGGCGCTGGAGGCGGTGACGATTACCACGCTGGTCTGCGTGTTCCGCGCCACCGGCCGCACCGACGTGCAGGTCCGCCTCACCGCCGAGGGGACGCTGCTCTGCGTGGCGCTGGTGCTCGCGGCGTCCTCGTTCGGCCTGCTGGCCGTCGCGGCGGCGATCTCGGTCTGGGCGCTGGCCTACGTGCCGCGGGGCTGGGCGCTGGCCCGCCGGATCATCCCCCTGGGCTGGGGCGAGGCCTTGGGCAGCGTGGCGCCGGCCCTCACGGCGGCGGTCGGGGCGGGTCTCGCGATACGCTTCGGCACGGCGCCGCTCGGACTGCCGCCGGCGATGGACCTCTCGCTCGCCGCGCTCGCGACGCTGGCCGCCTACCTGCTGCTCGCGCTGGCCGACCTACGGGCGCTGCGCGGGGCAGTCTCCGTCTTCCGCTAGGGGCCTCTGGTCAGCCGATCGCACCGTCGTCCCACAGCATCGACGCGACCGGACCGGGCGCGGAGCGGGGCACGTACTCGGCGCCGAACCGCTCCGGATGCTGCATGGCCAGCGACACCTCGGTGATGTGCAGCGAGAACTCCCCCGCCAGCCGCGGCACCCGTCCGGCGCGGATCGCCTGCGCCATCTCGGCCACGCCGAGCGCGAAGTCCATGTGGTAGCCGCGCCGCGCCGTGGAGATCCGCCGCCGGTGCACGGGCTTGAGCACGCGCCCCCCGTCCCAGCCCAGCGTCTTGCGGGCCAGCCGCCGGGCGCGGCTGTCGGCCACGGGCACGGACCGGATCTGCGCGCTGAAGTCCCAGGTCTCGTCGACCTCAAGGACGCCGTCGTCGCAGAACACGCGGAACCGGTGGTCGTGGGGCGCGACGATGCTGTTCGTGAGCCGCGCCATGACGCCGTCGTCGAAGCGCAGCACGGCGCAGCTGAAGTCCGGCGTGGCATAGGGCTCCGGCGTGTCCGGACCCTTGTCGGGGATCAGCAGGCCCACGCCCGTCACCATGTGCCGCACGGGGCCGAACAGGCCGACCAGCCAGGTCAATGAGTAGCCCGCATGTTCCAGGGTGCAGCCGGTGCGGAACTCGTCCTCGGCGGGCCAGGGCGCGCCGCTGCGGGTGCGCCAGTTCTGGTAGCCGATGCGGTGCACCAGCCCGTCGTCCATCTCCGCGTAGACCAGCCGAGGGCGGCCGCGGACCTGCTCCACCACCGCGCGGCGCAGGGTCTGCGCGGCCTCGCCCAGCAGGCTCGACGGCGCCGAGACGACGTGCCGCCCGGCCGCATCGGCCTGCGCCACGAGCTCGCGAGCGCCGTCCAGCGTCAGCGCGAGCGGCTTCTCCGAGTAGACGTGCTTGCCGGCGGCGAGCGCCCGGCCCGTGATCTCGTGGTGCTGGTCGGGATTGGTGAGGTTGACCACGATCTCCACCGCCGGATCGGCCAGCACCGCGTCGAGGTCGTCGTAGGTCGGGACGCCGTGGAAGGCGGCGTAGGTGGCGAGGCGGTCCCCGCGCCGGTCGAACACGCCGCGCAGGTCCAGCAGCTCGGTCCAGTTCCGGAGCGTCTGCACGTAGAGGTCGGCGACATAGCCCACGCCCACGAAAGCGATGCCCACGGCTCGCGTCGCACGTTCCCCTCCCCCCGGCATTCACCCCCCTGCGCGGACAGACTTCCCCCGCGAGCCTCCGCGCTGCGGGCCGCGTTGGCAAGCCTCGTCCGCGGCACGTCCGGCCGCCGCACGGTGGCCAGAGCCCGCCGGAGCGCCCTCTTGCCTCCCCTTAGGTCAAGCTCCGAATCGGCAGGTTCCTGCCGTGGGGGCAGTTTTCCCCGAGAAACGCCGATCGGGGCGCCATTCTGTGCGGTCGCGCGAGAGTCCGACCGGAACGGACGGGGGAGGGTTCGCGGGTGTGCGGGGAACGCGGAGGGCGGTTTTGCGGGGAACGAATGGCGGCGGGAAAAAGCCTAGCGGCAAGGCGCTGATTTACCCTCCGTAAAGAAACGGTCGGCATGCACCCCGCTCGATTGTCCCTTAGGTGCCGACACCGGACCAGCCGGGCCATCCGCATGCCCCGGCACCGCCCAACTTGGCCGATATTGGCACAAAGAACCGAGCAGCAACTGATCTCCGGAGACGCACAGAAATGGCATCGATAGTGCAGGACCTCGTCGGGGGAGGGAAGACGACCCTCTCCGAGGCGATCTCGCAGCAGGACGCTGCTATGCATCACGGTCACATGTCGGCCCACACGGGCAACGAGAACAAGCAGGCAGACCATTCCCTGCTCCTGAACCTCATGCCCAAGGCCTCCGACGCAGGCACCTCCGTCGCGGTCAATGGCGGATCGTGGTTCGACCCGAACACCTGGGCGAACGGGAAGATTCCCGCGACCGGTGCAAGCGTCTACATACCAAAAGAAATCTCCGTTGTATACGACGATGTGAGCGATGCGCGCCTCGACCGCGTGGGCGTCGACGGTGAGCTGCACTTCGCGGTGGCGACCGACACCAAGATGGTGGTCGACACGCTGCTGACCGGCCCGACCTCGGTCCTGACCGTGGGCGTCGACGGCAACCCGGTCCGGGAGGGCGTCACGGCCGAGATCGTGATCCACCGCGACAACGGCTCGATCTTCGACGCCGAGAACGATCCGGGACAGCTCAGCAAGGGGGTCGTGACCCACGGCTCGGTCAGCATCGTCGGCCAGGACAAGGCCGATCACGTCCGCGCCGTGGTCGACCCCATGGCGGGCGACCGTAAGATCGTCCTCGATGGCGCCGAGGGCTGGCAGGTCGGCGACAAGATCGTCGTGGCCGGCACCAAGTTCGTGGGCGACAACACGTTCCAGGACGAGGTGGTCTCGATCACCGGCATCCAGGCACTGTCGGGCGGCCGGGTCTCGGTGACGCTCGACCAGGCCCTCCAGTACGACCACAGGACGCCCGACGACCTGAACGGCACCAGCTTCCAGGTTCCGGTCGCCAACTACACCCGCAACGTGGTGATCGGCACCGAGATCGACCCCTCCGCAGAGTTCGGCGACGGCAAGACCGTCCCGATCGAGGAGCGCGGGCACGTCATGTTCATGCACAACGGCGACGTCGCGGTGAAGAACGCGGAGTTCGTCGAGCTGGGGCGGACCGACAAGTCGGAGCTGCTCGATACCGACGGCGGCACCAACGTGGGCGGCCGCTACGCGCTGCACTTCCACCGGACCGGCGACGCCGACGCCTCGGTCGCCGAGGGCAACGCCGTGTGGGGCAGCCCCGGCTGGGGCATCGTCCACCACGACGCCAACCTCGACGTGATCTCGAACGCGGTGTTCGGCGTGAACGGCGGCGCCATCATCGCGGAGGCCGGCAACGAGACCGGCACCTGGTCCGACAACATCACGATCCATACCACCGGCACCTACAGCACCTTCAACCCGGTCCACAGCGGCAAGGGCGTGGAGCACGTCGGCGGGCGGATGCAGATCCTAAACGACTCCTTCACCCAGGGCATCGGCTTCGGCTTCAAGTCGCGCACCGTCGAGGCGCACGACAACGTCGCCGTCAGCTCGAACGGCGCGGGCTACTCGTTCTGGCCGATGGGCAACGGCGACGGCATCTCCGACATCGACCCGGACACGGCCGCCTTCGAGGACGTCAACGGCTACAGCCAGTTCATGGGCCGCGAGACCGCGACCCTGTCCGAGGTCCCGCTGCGCAGCTTCGACAACAACGAGGCGCTGGTGGCCCACGTGGGCTTCACCTCGACCGCGAAGAAACGGCCCACCGAGATGGACGTCCCCAGCATCATCGACGGCTTCGTCGGCTGGGAGGTGAACGCCGGCGTGCTGGGCATCTACCAGGGCAACTACCTGATCAAGAACAGCAGCTTCGTCGCCACCGAAGGCGGCATGACGAACCTGCACAACGGCCTCAACAACGTCGCCAAGGCGACCACCGGCATCGTCGGGCACACCTTCGTGGAGCTGGCGGTCGTGGACAACGACTTCCGCGGCTTCGAGAAGGGCATCTTCAGCGACACGTTCGGCACCTCCGACACGCGCCCCCTCGCCGACGTCGTCTTCGGCAACACCTGGGAGGACGTGGCCGAGGTCTACGACTTCGAGGGCCTGTCCTCGCAGTTCCGCTTCCGCGACGACTCGGCGAACGCGCTCGACAAGCTGGACATCGGCCGCCTCGAGGCCCGCGTCGTGAGCCATACCGACGCGATGGCGAACTGGTGGGACACCGTCGAGATCGTGGTCGAGAAGACCGACGCGATCGGGACGACGACGGTCGAGATGTCGGACCGCAAGTTCTGGGACGACAACGCCGCCTATCAGGGGGTCTACCTCGAGAACGGCAAGTACTACAT
This sequence comes from Jannaschia sp. W003, assembly GCF_025144335.1. Classification (NCBI taxonomy): domain Bacteria; kingdom Pseudomonadati; phylum Pseudomonadota; class Alphaproteobacteria; order Rhodobacterales; family Roseobacteraceae; genus Jannaschia; species Jannaschia sp. W003. Next base: position 115,709 of record NZ_CP083539.1, on the reverse strand, counting down.
CCTGGTCGACGTGCCGGTCTCCGACCGGGTGACCGGCAGCGTGATGTCGGCCGAGGCCGCGATTCGGCTGGACTTCGTCACGGGCAAGGACGACCTGCCCGCGGGCACCGTCGTGCACGGCGCGCTGCCCGACCGCATCGGCCCGGACGGCGTCAGCGACTTCGTGCTGCTGGACCTGCGGGAGATCGGCGTGCAGGGCAACCAGCTCGACGCGCCCGAGGTGGTTCCGACCCCCAAGCCCGCGCCCGCGCCGGAGCCGGCGCCCGAACCCGCCCCGCAGCCCGAGCCCGAGCTTGCACCGGAGCCCGAGCCCCAGCCCCAGCCCCAGCCCCAGCCCCAGCCGGAGCCTGAACCCGCCCCGGAGCCCGAGCCCAAGCCTGAGCCGCAACCCGAGCCCACGCCTGAGCCGGCCCCCGAGCCCGCACCTGCGCCCGCACCGGAAGAAGAGGTTTCCGCGCCTGCGCCTTCGGGCGGCACGGAGGTTCTGGCGAGCTCGGTCCTGCGCCTCGAGGCCGAGGACCTCGTGCTCGAGAACTACGCGGTGGACAGCAAGTCCGCGGCGTCGGGCGGCGCGGTCGCCAAGCTCGTCGACAAGGGCGTCGGCGTGGCGCGCGCCTCGACCACCTTCGAGGGCGGCAGCGGCAGCTACGACGTGAGCCTGACCTACTTCGACGAGAACGACGGGCAGGGCGAGGTCTCGGTGCTGGTCGACGGCGCGGCCGTGGGCACCTGGGCGCTGGACCGCGACGACAACGCGCTGCACACGGTGACACTGGAGGGCGTCGCGCTCGAGCGCGGGCAGACCGTGACGATCGAGGGCCGGAGCGACGCCGGCGAGCGCGCCCGCGTGGACGCGATCGAGATCGCCACCGCCAACGGTGCGCCGACGCCGGAGCCGGAGCCCGCGCCGGAGCCGACGCCGGAGCCGGCCCCCGAGCCGGAACCCGCACCGCAGCCGGAGCCGGAACCGACCACTGAGCCCGAGCCGCAGCCCGAACCGGAGCCGACGCCCGAACCCTCGCCGGACGCGCCCGACGCGATCGGTCAGGTCGGCCGCATCGAGCTGCAGCGCGCCGCGAACGGCGACGGTTGGGTCAAGGTCTCGTTCGACGACGTCATCGAGAACGCGGTCGTCGTCGCCGGTCCGCCCACCAGCAACGGAGGGGAGGGCGCCGTCGTCGAGACGCGCAACGTGACCGACACGGGCTTCGAGATCCGGATCCAGGAATGGGACTACCTCGACGGTGCGCACATGTTGGAGACGGTGGGCTGGATGGCGATCGAGGCCGGCACGCACGAGTTGGCCGACGGTCGCATCATCGAGGCGGGCAGCGGGTCGCTCGGCGCCAAGATCGGAAGCATCGCGTTCGCGGCCGATCACGCAGCGGGGCCGGTGGTGCTGGCCCAAGTCCAGGGCGGCTCGGATGGGCGACCCCTCACGGACCGCATCGACAACGTCACGGAGGACGGCTTCGATATCCGCCTCCAGGGCGAGGAGCGGCTGGGTCGCGGCGCCGCCGAGGGCGAGTTCGACTGGATCGCCGTGTCCCGTGGCACGGATGGCTCCGGCCCGCTGGTCGGCGTCGCCGACAACCTGATCGGTCACAAGCAGGAGTTCGTCGACTTCGACGGCACGATGGAGAGCGAGTTCGTGTTCCTGGCCGACATGCAGACGGCCAACGGGTTCGACACGGCGGCGCTTCGTCTCGCGATGCTGGAGCGGGGCCGCGCGAACGTCTTCGTCCAGGAGGAGCAGTCCGCGGACAAGGAGACGAGGCATCACAACCAGGAGGCGATCGGCTTCGTCGCCATCGAGACCGGCGTGATCTACGAGAACGACTGGATCGCCTGACCCCAGGCGGGGCGGCCCTGCGCCGCCCCGTCCTCTCATACGAAAACCCACGCATCGCCGTCGGTCCGCTCCTGCCGGTGCACGATGACCAAGGCTTACGGAGCAGGCCTCGCGCTCGCGATAGGAACTGCCCATGCCGTCGCCCGGACAAAGCCGGCAACCCTGCGCTGGTAGAACCGAAGCCGAACGCTCCTCCCAAGCTGCACGAGATCGTCACGATACATAACACGGATTCCGCGGTGGAACTTCGCTATCCATGGACCCGCATCGTCGCATGGCGCGCATTCAAGGGATCTAGCTCCCGAGGCACCGTCCTTCGGACCATGCGTCGACATGCTCCTACCGGCCGGGAGCGGACGCGAAACGATCGCGGGCGCTCCGAACCTTCACCCTTCAAACCGCCCCGACGCGCGCGGTCTCGCATAGCCGCTCCCAGCCGGGCCGGAGGCGGGCGTCGAGGCGGGCGCGTGCGGCATCGGGAAGGCTGCCCTCTACGCGCAGGGGACGGCGCAGGGCTCGCTTGCCGAGCCGGATCACCGGCCCCGGCATCAGCGCGTTCAGCCGGTCGTAGTTCGGCAGCCGCCGCAGCCAGGCCAGGAGCGGGCGGTCGATCCCCTGCCCCGCGCGGGTGTGGAGCACCGCCTGCCCCTCCATCGCGTCGAGCGCGGGGCTCAGATCCCCCGTCCGACCGAGGAACCGCAGGACGCGCGCGTGGCAGGCGCGGGGATCGGCGCGGTAGTCCTCCAGCGTCAGCACGTGCACCTGTCCGGCCGGGTAATGGCGGTGGATGGCCGCCAGCACGGCGGGGTAGTCGCTGGTGTCCACCACCTCGGGCCACCGGGCCAGCGCCTCGGCCAGCGGCATCGCGCGCCGGTGGTTGGCCATCATCTGCACGAGGTGGGACTCCACGCGCGCGACCGGCTCGCGCAGCATGTAGACGAGGCGCGCGCGGGGGACGTGCCGGGCCATGCGCGCGAAGGTCTCGTCGATCCCCGGCGCCATCGCGTAGTCCGGCGTGCCCTCCATCACCAGCGCGTCCTCGGGGGCGTCGCGGAACAGGTCGCGGTACCAGTCGATCCCGCGCCGCGCGTAGTGGTCGTTGAAGAAATGCGTCTCCTTGCGCGGATACATCCAGATGCCGTCCACCCGTGCCAGCGCGGCGCACAGGGTGGTGGTCCCCGTCTTAGGCGCGCCGACGACGATCGCGTCCGGCAGGCGGCCGGTCACAGCCTGGTCTTCTTGAACACGCTCTCGGGCAGCGCGCCGATGATCCCCATCACCAGCCGCCACACGGGGCGGACGTAGAGCACGTCGCCGCCGCGGCCCTCCACCGCGCGCAGCACCGCGCGGCCCACCTCGTCGGGCTGCGCGGTCAGCGGCGTGGGCGTGTCCATGCCTTCGGTCATGCGGGTCGCCACGAAGCCGGGCTTCACGGTGATCACCCGCACCCCCGCGCCGTGCAGCCGGTTGCGCAGCCCCGACAGGAACGCCGTGAACCCCGCCTTGGCCGAGCCGTAGACGTAGTTCGACGCCCGCCCCCGGTCGCCGGCCACCGAGCTGACGCCGACGATCACCCCCCGGCCCCGCGCCGCCATCCGCTCGGCGAACAGCCCCAGGATCAGCGCCGGCCCCTCGTAGTTCGACCGCATCACGCGGGCGGCCGCCTCGAGGTCGCGCTCGCTCTCGGCCTGCTTGCCCATGGCGCCGACGACGCAGACGACGATGCCCGGCTCCGGGTCCAGCCCGTCCACGAAGCCGGCCATCGCCGCGGTGTCGAGCACGTCGAACTCGGCCGCGGAGACCGGCACGCCGTGGCGCAGCGCCATGTCCGCGCGCGCCGGCTCCAGCGAGGCCGCGCCGCGCGCCGCCAGGTTCACCGCGTGGCCGGCCGCCGCGAAGCGCGCCGCGATGGCCTGCCCGATGTCGGAGCGGCCGCCGAGGATCAGCACCGCCTCCCGGTCCGAGGTCTGGGTCACAGCATCAGCCTTTCCGATTGGGCCGAGGCGAAGGCCTCGGACAGTCCGCCCTCGGCCCGCATCCGGCGCACCGCGGCGGCGCGCGGATCGGCGCGGTGCAGGGTCGACGCGGCCATCCGCGCGTCCTTTGCGAGGTAGAACCGCCCGCCGTGATCGAGCACGATCGCGTCGAGCCGGTCCAGCAGCGCCAGAACCGCCGCGTTGGCCGGGAAGTCCAGGGCGAGCGTGAAGCCGTCCTGCGGGAACGAGAAGCGGCTCTCCTGCGCGCCGAAGCGCTTGAGCACCGCCAGGAACGACCCCTGCCCCGCCCGCGACGTCGCCTCGAGGAGCGCGCGCAGGCCCGCCTCGGCGCCGTCCGGCGGCAGCACGCACTGGAACTGCAGGAAGCCGCGCCGCCCGTAGATGCGGTTCCATTCCAGCACCGCGTCGAGCGGGTAGAAGAAGCCGTCCCAGTCCACGACCGAGCGCCCGGCCCCGCGCCGGCCCTTCGCCCAGTAGAGCGCGTTGAACGCCCCGACCGAGAACCGGTTCAGGGCCGCGGCGGGCGCGTCGAAGGGCACGCGGCGGCGGCCGCGCGCGGGCGTCTCGAAGGGGCGGTCCCGGAACGCGGGCGGGACCTCGCCCGCGGCCGCGTGCTCGCCCAGCATCAGCAGCGACCGGCCGAGCGCGGCGCCCGAGGCGAGGCAGTCGATCCAGGCCACCGAGTAGGTCGCCGCGTGCTCGGCGTCGAAGGCGGCCATGGCGGCGCACAGGTTCGCGGCCGGCACGGTGCGCTGCACGATCCAGCCGCTCTCCACGGGGCGCAGGCGGATCGCGGCGCGCACGATTACCCCGGTCAGCCCCATGCCGCCCACGGTCCAGGCGAAGAGGTCGGGGGCGTCCTTGCGGCTCGCGCGCGTCACGGTGCCCTCGGCGTCCATCACCTCGACCCAGTCGACGCAGGCGCCGAAGCTGCCGTCGCGGTGATGGTTCTTGCCGTGCACGTCGGCGGCGATGGCGCCGCCTAAGGTGACGAACTTGGTGCCCGGCGTGACCTGCGGGAACCAGCCACGCGGCAGGAAGGCGGCGATCACGTCGCCCAGCAGCACGCCGGCCTCGGCCACGAGCTGCCCGGTGTCCGGATCGAAGCCCAGCATCCGGTTCATGCGGCGCATGTCGGCGGTCAGCGCCACGCCCATCGCCGCGTCGCCGTAGGCCCGGCCGTTGCCGCGCGCGACCACGCGGCCCGCGCCGACCACGGCGCGCAGGTCGTCCTCGGATCGGATCGCGCTGACGGGGCCGGCGCGGCGCGGGTAGCGCCCCCAGCCGGCGAGCTCCTGCGTGGGCGCGCGCGTCACGCGGGGGCCGCGCGGCGCGGCGCGGCGTCGAACACGAAGCGCCGGTCGAGCTGGTACTTGACGACGTAGCCCACCGCGAGGCCCAGCACCGCGCCCACCTCGCGCATGGGGTCGGTGCCCCAGATCAGCCAGAACGCCGTCTCGGTGCCCCAGAAGATCGCGGTCGTGACGATCCCCATCGCAGTGTAGAGCCCGAACCGGCGTCCGTGCGCGGCCACCCCGGTGGAGCGGTCCGCGAAGATCCACCGCTTGTCGAGCGCGTACTTCAGCACCAGCCCGACCCCGGTCCCCGCGAACACCGCCAGCGCGAACACCCCCGCCCCGTCGCCGAGCATCAGCACCGCGCGCTGCGCAAGGAGGTTGGCCGCCGTGGCCGCGACGGCGAAGGCCGCGTAGAGCGCCGTCAGCCGCGCCAGGCTCACAGCACCGTCCCGGCCACGGCGAAGGCGGCGATCAGCGCGGCGCAGACCAGCGAGACGCGGTCGCGGGCGGCGAACACGACCGGGTCGTCGTCCATCCAGCCCCGGTGGGCGATCATCACCATGCGGTTGATCCAGAACAGCAGCACCAGGCAGATCCCCCACAGGGGCGCCGCCGTGGCGTAGAGCACCTGAACCGTCTCGGTGTTCAGGTACAGCGCCATGACCAGCACCGACACGAGGCCCGACGACACGGCCATGTTGGCGACCAGCGGCAGGTCCGAGGTGGCGTAGCGCCGGCCGTGCGCCGCCTTGCCGCCGGCGTGGAGCGAGGCGACCAGCTCGGTCTGGCGCTTCATCGCGGCGAGCGAGAAGAAGAAGAACATTGAGAAGGCCAGCAGCCAGACCGACAGCGTCACGCCGGTCGCCACGCCGCCGGCGATGATCCGCAGCGTATAGAGGCCCGCCAGCGTGCAGACGTCGGCGACCAGCACGCGCTTGATCCAGAACGAGTAGGCCGTGGTGGCCACGAAGTAGCCCGCCATCACCGCCACGAAGAGCGGCCCGAGCAGGGTCGCGAGACCCAGGCCCACCAGCAGCAGCGCGGGCGCGGCCACCGTGCCCCACAGCAGCGGCGCGGTGCCCGCGGCGAAGGGGCGGTTGCGCTTGCGGGGGTGGGCCCGGTCCGCGTCGAGGTCCAGCAGGTCGTTGAGCAGGTACACCGACGATGCGATCAAGCTGTAGCAGACGAAGGCCAGCGTCGCCTGTCCCAGCGTCGCGAGGTCGAGCCGGTGCGCCGCCAGCATCGGCACGAAGACCAGCGCGTTCTTGGCCCACTGGTGCGGCCGGATCGCCCGCAGCATCGCGCGCGCAGGATGCCGGCCGTCGCCGAGCGCCTCGACCTCCCCGGACACCTGCGCGACCCGCGCGGCCAGCCCAGGGCGCACCCCCACGGTCACCGCCGAGGCGGCGTCCTTCCATACGGCGAGGTCCGCGACGCTGTCGCCGGCATAGACGTACTTCCCCTGCCCGTAGCGCGCGTTCAGGTCGCGGGCCTTCGCGGGCCCCTTGAGGTTGCGCACGCCGTCCGAGCCGTGGACGGCGTCGAACACGCCCAGATGCCCGGCGATCGGCTCCAGCACCGCCTCGTCGGTGGCCGAGGCGAGCACGATGCGCGCGCCCTCGGCGCGGCGGCGCTCGATTGAGCGCAGCACCTCCTCGTCGTAGGGCAGCGTCGCCGGGTTCACCGGGCCCAGCCGCTGCAGCACACGCTTCAGCCGCGCCCGTCCCCCCAGCAGCGCCCGTCCGATCGGCCAGACGTTGCGCCAGTCGCGCGAGAGCGCGGACCAGAACGTCTCGTAGAGCATGTCGGTCCGCAGCAGCGTTCCGTCGAGGTCGACCACGTAGACGGGAACATCGGCGGCGGGGGGGGCGGTGTCGGAAAGCTCGATGACGCTGTCGGGCATGAACACGCTCGCACAAGGAGGCCCGCCCGGAATGAGTGGGCGGAAGGACAAGAAGTCGGCGCGAGCGGCGCGGAATGGATGTCCGCCGCGCTGCGGAGAAGCTTGCGCCACCCCCCGCCCCCGATCAAGCCCCGCGCGGGCGGGGGCACGGGGCCGGACCCGCCCACGGGTGCCCTTAGGGAAACCGTCCCGCGATTCCGTCGCTTCCGGTTCGTCAATGGAAACCGCTGGTTCCGGTGTGTGGACAGTCGGGGGCGGTCGGAACGGGCGGCGATGGGTATGCACTTGGGGCGTCGCGCGGCGGCGCGCCCGCCCTCAGATCACCGCCCGCTCCACCAGGGGCCGCCCCGCCGGGATTCGGTCGAAGCGGAACGGCGAGAGGTCGAGCGTGCGGAAGCCGCCGTGCACGATCCACTCGGCCAGCCCGCGCCCCATGGCGGGCGACTGCTGCAGGCCGTGGCCCGAGAAGCCGTTGATGAACAGGAACCCCTCCACCTCCGGGTGCGGGCCGAGCACGGCGTTGCGGTCGAAGTGGTTGTACTCGTAGTGCCCGGCCCACTCGGCCTGCAGGCGCAGGGCCTCGAACTGGGGGATGCGCGCGGCGATCAGGGGCCAGGCGTGGTCCTCCCAGATCTCCGGGTCCATCGCGAAGTCGTCGAAGGCGGGGGGCGCGTCGTCGTGGGGCCGGCAGCCGGCGAGGTAGGTGCCGCCACCGTTCTCGCGCACGTGGACCCCCGAGGGGTCGATGGTAAGCGGCAGGGGCCGATCGAGCGGGCGCTCGGCGCGGAAGATCCAGGTGAAGCGGCGGCGCGGCTCCACCGGCAGGTCGTGGATGCCCGCCATGGCGGCGGTCACGGCGGCGCGCGGGCCGGTGGCGTTCACGACCGTGCCGCAGGCGATCCGCTCGCCCGAGCGCAAGGAGACGCCGGTGACGCGGGCGCCGCCCCGATGGATCGCCGCGACCTCGTTCTCGATCCACTCCACGCCACGCTCGCGCGACTGGCGGCGCCACCAATCGCCCATGGCGAGGCCGTCGAAGTAGCCCTCGTCGCGCGTCCCGTGCGAGCCGAGCACGATGCCGTGGAGGTCGTAGAACGGGTACTCGGCGGCGATCTGCGCGGGCTCCATCAGGCGTGTGCCCGCCCCGGCGGCACGCTGGATGGCGTGGTTCTCGCGCAGGGTCTCGGCGGCGGCCTCGGAGCCGGCGAGGTACATGTAACCGTAGGCCTGGATCGGCAGGTCGGGCACGCGCGGGTCGCCGCCCATCCAGCGCCGCAGGTCCTGCACGTAGGCGGCGCCGAACTGCGAGATGCGCACGTTCAGCTCGGTGGAGAACTGCTGGCGGATGCAGGAATTGGTGTGCGAGGTCGTGGCGTGCTCGAACGCGAGGTCGCGGTCGACCACCAGCACCCGCCCCCGGAACCCCTCGTGGGTCAGCCACCACGCCACCGAGGCGCCCATCTGCGCGCCGCCCACGATGACCACGTCGTAGGCCGTGCGGGCCGGCGCGTCGCGGCGGCCCGCCACTACACGTCCTCCCCGCGCTTTGCTGCCGCCAGCACCGCGTCGGCGTCGGCACCGGACATCCCATAGGTCTCCCGCGCCGTGGCCGCGTCGATGTAGCCCCGCGCGAGGTCGCGGCGCACGAGCGCGGGTTCGCGCTCGGCGGGATCACCGTAGCCGCCGCCCCCCGGGAAGGCCATCACCACGCGGGCGCCCTCGGGCACGAACTGCCTGCCCTTCACCCGCATCGAAGCCCCGTCGGACCGGGCGATCTCGGTGGGCGCGCCCGGGGCGCCGCCGCGGCGTCCCCGCGCGGGGTGGTCGCGGCGGTCGAGCATGGCCGAGAGGTCGAACTCGTGCCCCGGAAGCGCGCCCACCTCCATGTGCTGCCCCAGCCCGCCGCGGGTGCGCCCCGCGCCGCCCGAGCCCTTGCGCAGCTCCTTGCGCCAGATCATGACGGGGCCGGCGTGCTCGGTCGCCTCCACCGGCATCGTCATCACGCCCGAGGGGAACGCGGTGGCGTTCAGGCCGTCCGCCCCGGGCCGCGCGCCCGAGCCGCCGGAGTTGAAGGTCAGCACCTCGGCCCTCCGCCCGCCCGGCGCGGTGGGGCGCAACGAGACCTGGAAGTTGCACAGGCACCCGGCGCCTTCCGCGGGCACCACGCCGGGCACGATCCGGTCGAAGGCGTCGAACACGGTGTCGGGCACGAAGTGGCCCACGATGTGCCGCAGGGCCACGGGCGCGGGGTGCACGGCGTGCACGATGGTGCCCTCCTCGGCCACCACCTCGAACGGCTCCAGCGAGGCGTGGTTGTTGGGGATGTCGGGCGCGATGGCGACCTTGAGGGCGTAGCAGGCATAGGCCTTGGTGTAGACCAGCGGGCAGTTGATGCCCTTGGCGTCGGCGGGCGAGGTTCCCGCGAAGTCGGTGACGATGCGGTCCGCGTGGACCGTGACCGTGGCGCGCAGGGTGATGGGGCGGTCGAAGCCGTCCACGGTCATCTCGCCGGTCGCCGTCGCGCGCGGCAGGGCCGCAATCCGCTCCAGCGTGGCGCGCCGCGAAGCGCCGAGGATGAAGTCCGACACCGGCGCCAGGTCCGCGAGCCCGAACTCGCGCATGGTCTCCACCAGCCGCCGGTGGCCGATCTCGTTCGAGGTGGCGAGCGCGTGCATGTCGCCCACGATCTGGTCGGGCTCGCGCACGTTGGCGCGCACCAGCGCCAGCAGCGTGCGGTCCACCTCTCCTCGGTCCGCGAAGCGCATGATCGGCAGGCGGATGCCCTCCTCGTAGACGCTGCTCGCATCCGCCCCGAAGCCCCGCCCGCCCACGTCGACCACGTGGGCGGTGCAGGCGAAGAAGCCGACGAGCCGGCCATCGAGGAACGACGGCGTGACCACGGTGATGTCGTGGAGATGGCCCGTGCCCATCCAGGGGTCGTTAGTGACGTAGACGTCGCCCTCGGCCATGGTCTCCACGCCGATCTCGCGCCGGAAGTGCGCCACCGCGTCGGCCATGGCGTTGACGTGGCCCGGCGTGCCGGTGACGGCCTGCGCCAGCATCCGCCCTTCGGCGTCGTAGACCCCCGCCGAGAGGTCGCCCGCCTCGCGCACGGAGGTGGAGAAGGCGGTGCGGACCAGGGCCTGCGCCTGCTCCTCGACCACCGAGATCAGGCGCGTCCAGATCACCTGCAGCGCCACGTCCGTGAGGCTCATGCCCCGCCCTCCCTCGCGATGTCCAGGCACCCGTCGGCCCGCTGTACAGCCTGCCAGCCGGCAGGCACGATCACCGTGGTCTCCGCCTCGACGATCGCGGCGGGGCCGGTGACGCGGGCGTCCCTCCCCAGCGCGGTGCGCTCCACCACGCGGGCGGCGGCGGGGCGGCCCGCGACGGGGTCGAAGACGGTTCGCTCCGCGGCCGCGGGGGCCTCGGCGCCCTCGCCCGCCCCGGCCACCGCCTCGGCGGCGGCGGACGGCGTGGCGGCGAGCACGGACCAGACCGTGACCTCCACGTCCAGCCCCTCGACGGTGCGGCCGAAGAGGCGCGCGTAGTCGGCCTCGAAGCGCGCGAGCACCGCCGCCGCCTCGGGCGCGCGGGCCAGTTCCGCGGGCAGCGCGACGGGAATCTCCCAGCCCTGCCCGACGTAGCGCATGAAAAGCTTGGCCTCCGTGCCGATGGCGGCGTCCGCGTCGCAGGTCCGCACGAAGCCCGCCGCCTCGGCCGCCAGCTCCTCCAGCAGCGTGCGGGCGGCGCCCGCGTCGAACTCCCGCAGGCGCATGTAGACCGAGCGCGTGGCCTCGAACGAGAACGGCGCGCGCAGGAAGCCAATGGCGCTGCCGACCCCCGCGCCCGGCGGCACCAGAACCCGGTCGATCCCCAGCTTCTGCGCCAGCCGCCCGGCGTGGAGGGGCGCGGCGCCGCCGAAGGCGATCATGGTGTAGCCCGCCAGATCCTCGCCGTTCTCCACCGCATGGACGCGCGCGGCGTTCGCCATGGTCTCGTCCACCACCTCGGCCACGCCGTGGGCCGCGGCCACGGCATCCATGCCCAGCCGGTCCCCCACCTGCGCCGCCAGCGCCTCCTCGGAGCGGTCCGGGTGCAGCGGAATCGTGCCGCCCGCGAAGTTGGCCGGGTCGAGCTTGCCCAGCACGAGGTCGGCGTCGGTTACGGCGGGCCGCGCGCCGCCGTGCCCGTAGCAGGCGGGGCCCGGCTCCGACCCGGCGCTCTCGGGGCCCACCTGGATGCGCCCCATCGCGTCCACCGAGGCGAGGCTGCCGCCGCCCGCCCCGATCTCCACCATGTCGATCACGGGAATGCTGATCGGCATCCCCGAGCCCTTCTTGAACCGGTAGGAGCGCGCCACCTCGAACACCCGCGCGGTCTTGGGCGCCCCATTCCGGATCAGGCAGATCTTGGCGGTCGTGCCGCCCATGTCGAAGCTGAGCACGCGGCCGAGCCCATGGCGCGCGGCCACGTCGGCGGCGAAGACGGCGCCGCCCGCCGGGCCCGATTCCACCAGCCGCACCGGAAAGGCGCTCGCGTCCTCCAGCGACATGATCCCGCCGCCCGAATGCATCAGGAACACCGCGCAGTCCGCGCCCTCCGCCGCCAGCCGCCGCCGCAGCCGCCCGAGATACGAGGCCATGAGCGGCTTCACGTAGGCGTTGGCGACGGTGGTGTTGAAGCGCTCGTACTCGCGCATCTGCGGGCTGACCTCGGAGGACAGCGAGACGGACACCTCCGGCAGCCGCTCCGCCAGCACGTCGCGCACCAGCCGCTCGTGCGCGGGGTCGAGGTAGCTGTGCAGGAGGCCCACGGCCACGCTCTCGACCCGCGCCTCGGCCAGCCGGTCGGCCACGGCCTCCACGGCGGCGCGCTCCAGCGGCACCACGGTCCGGCCGCGCGCATCGACGCGCTCGGGTACCGTGAAGCGCATCTGGCGGGGCAGCAGCGGCTCGGGGAGGCGGAGGTTCAGGTCGTACTGCTCGAAGCGCGACTCGGTGCGCATCTCGATCACGTCGCGGAAGCCCTCGGTGGTGACGAGCGCGGTGCGCGCGCCGCGCCGCTCGATCAGCGCGTTGGTGGCGAGCGTGGTGCCGTGGATCACCTGCCCCAGCGCGGCTGGCCGGAGGCCGGCGGCGGCGCAGACGCGGTGCATGCCCTCGACGATGGCGTCCTCGGGCGCGGCGTAGGTGGTCAGAACCTTGGCCGAATGGCGCGCGCCGCCCCCGGTCTCCACCACGACGTCGGTGAAGGTGCCGCCGATGTCCACGCCCAGCCGGGCCTTCGCCTCACGCATTCCCGCCCCTCCGCTGCACTCACAGGGACCACGGCGGGGGCCGGTCAAGCAAATCGTTTGTTCCCATCGGAAGGATCACGAATCGCGATGCTCCGCGCTCGCCTCGGCGGCCAGCGCGGCGGCGCGGCGCACGAAGGGGGCGGCGCGGCCGGGGTCGATGCGGGCCACCACGCGCAGCGGCGCGGGCGTCCAGGCCGCCTCCACCACCCACAGCGTCCCGGCGGCGATCTGACCGCGCGCCATGGCCGGGGGCACGAGGGCGACACCCATCCCGTCCTCGGCCATCTGCAGCGTGGCGGCGGCGCTCGACGAGGTGACGATGCGGTCCACGGGCAGGCCCTCGGCGGCGCAGAAGCCCAGCAGCTCGCCCGCCGCGGCGGTGCCGCGCGCGTGGGTCAGGACTCCGTGCGGCAGGAGGTCCGCCACGTCCGGGCGCGGGCCGAGCCGCTCCGCGAGCGCGGGGGCCGCGAGCCACCCGAAGGGGCTCTCGCCGAGATCCACGTCGCCCGGCGCGGGCGCGGCGCCGGCGATCAGGGCCAGGTCGCACTCGCCGTCGCGCAGCCGCCGGGCGATCGCGGCCGAGAGGTCCACCTCCAGCTCCACCGCGATGGCGGGCCAGTCGGCGCGCAGGCGGCGCAGGAAGGCGCGCAGCCAGGTGGCCGCGACCAGCTCCGTTGCGCCGAGGCGCAGGCGCCCCGCCACAGCATCCCGCCGTCCCGCCCGTTCCAGCAGTGCCTCGGCGGCGGCGAGCACGGCGCGGGCCTCGACCAGCAGCACGTCTCCGGCGGCGGTCAGGCGCACCGAGCCGGCGTCGCGGTGCATCAGCCGCGCGCCGAGCACCGCCTCCAGCGCCGCAATGCGCGCCGAGACGTTGGGCTGCGTGGTTCCGAGCAGGTCCGCGGCGCGGCGGAACGAGCCGGCGTCCACCACGGCCACGAAGGCGTCGAGCTGCTTGAGCGTGAGGCGGCCTTTGATCATGGGGCGGAGTATGCGCGCGGGCGCCGCCCCGCCGCCACCTCACCCTTTCGCGTCGCGCTCCATGATCCACGCCACCTCGGGGGCCGCAATGAACCGCCACATGCGCCGCGGCCCGGCCATCACGTTGAGGTAGTAGAGGTCGAAGCCGTAGGGCGCGCCGCAGGGATGGTGCCCGCGCGGCACGCAGACCACGTCGCCGTCGCTCACCGCCATGGTCTCGTCCAGCCGCCGGTCGTCGGTGTAGACCCGCTGCACGGCCCAGCCGTCCGAGGGATCGAGGCGGTGGTAGTAGGTCTCCTCGAGATAGGTGATCCGCTCGGGATCGTCCTCGTCGTGGCGGTGCGAGGGGTAGCTCGACCAGTGGCCGGCGGGGGTGAACACCTCCGTGACCAGCAGGCTGTCGGCCACGTCGCGGTCCTCCATGGCGATGTTGTGGATGTGGCGCTCGTTGGTCCCCTTGCCGCGCGTCGCCTGCGTGACGCCGTCCGGCCCGAGGCGCCGCGCGGGGCGGTCCGTGTGCGCGGGCGCGGTGCAGACGGCGACGGTGCAGTCGGTCTCGGCCACCGCCCCCCAGTCCGAGCGGCGCGGCACGTAGAGCGCGTGGGGAGGCGTGCGCTCGAACACGTCCATGCGGTCCCCGACGGTGCCGAAGTCCTCGCCGGCGGCCTCGATCCGCGCCTTGCCCTCGACGATCACCAGGATCGCCTCGCGCTCGCCGGTGGCGCCCGCGGCCCGGTCGCCCGCGCGCAAGCGGTGGAGCGCGAAGCCCACGTAGCGCCAGCCGGCGCTCTCGGGGGTGATGCGGTGCACCTCGCCGCGGGTGCCGATGGGACGGTGGAGGAGGTCGGGCATGGGCGTCTCCGTCAGGGCTGGCGGCGGGCGGCGTGGGCGTCGAGGCGCTCCGCGAAGGCGGCCGGGTCCAAGCGCTTGGCGAGGGCGGCGCGCATCACGTCGGCCTGGGAGGGAGGGGCGAGGCCGCCCGCGGGCGGGTCGCGGTCGAGGTTGGTGGGAAAGGCGTATCCTTCGGCGCAAGCGGCGACGGCGGCCTCGGTGCGGGTGGGGCCGAGGTCGTCCGCGAGGTCCAGCAGCGCGGGGTAGAGCGCGCGGCACATGGCGGCGCGGTCCACGGCCTCCATCGCGCGGCCCATGCAGGAGGAGACCTGCAGGAGGTTCGCCATGCGCTCGACGTCTGCCGTCCGGTTCGCGCCCCCGGCGTGGAGCAGCGCGGGCGAGAAGAACAGCGCGTCGCCCCGGCGGAGCGGCACCTGCACGTGGGCCTCCTCGAACACCGCCGCCACGTCGTCGTGGTGCATGGCGAGGTAGCCGCCTTCGAGGTGCTGCGACCAGGGCAGCAGCTTGGTCGGGCCACTTTCCACGGGCATGTCGACGTGGGCGATGGCGCCCTGCAGGGTCAGCGCGGGCGAGAGCGCATGGGCATGGGCCGGGAAGCGGCGCGCCTCGGCCTCGGGCATGAAGCCGAGGTGGTAATCCCGGTGCGGCCGCTGCGCCGCGCCGCCGGGGCGGACCACGTTGATCTGCGCCGTCATCTGGTAGGCCGGCCCGAGCCACGCCTCGCAGACCGCCGCGACGGGCATGCATCCGAACACCCGCGCGAAGGTCTCGGGCTCCGCGAGGCAGAGCTTCTGCGCCGCGTTCCACACCCGGTCGTTGGCACCCGCGGCGGCGAAGTGGTCGGCGCCGCCCCGCCCCCGCTCGGCGTCGATGATG
Organism: Jannaschia sp. W003; assembly: GCF_025144335.1. NCBI lineage: Bacteria > Pseudomonadati > Pseudomonadota > Alphaproteobacteria > Rhodobacterales > Roseobacteraceae > Jannaschia > Jannaschia sp. W003. The sequence goes on along the minus strand of NZ_CP083539.1, from coordinate 100,654 downwards.
CGCCCGTAGGCGGCGGTCGCGGCATCCAGCGCGCCGAGGTCCTCGACCGCCCCAGCCAGCGCCAGCGCGCCCGGCCCCTCGCCCAGCACGTGGGCCCATTCGGCCATGAGCGCCGCGCGCCCCTCGGGGTCCGCCAGATCGCCGGCGAGGGCGGCGCAGTCGTAGACCGGAACGCCGCGTTCGATCCGGGCGGCGCGGGGGGCGTCCTCCGCCGCCGTCTCGCGCAGGAGCGCGCGCAAACGCGCGGCGGCGTCGGGGTGGTCCCTCACGCGACCACCAGCCCGGCGGCGGCGCAGAGGCGGCGGATCTCCTCGAACCCCATGCGCGAGTACTCCGTCGGGTCGGCCTTGGCGGGGTCCTGCTCGGCCTCCACCACGATCCACCCCTCGTAGCCCATCGCCGACAGCCGGTCCGTGACGGCGGCGAAGTCCACCGCGCCCTCGGGGTCGCCCGGCACCGTGAAGGCCCCTGCGATCACCGCGTCGAGGAAGCTGAGGCGCTGGCTGCGCACCCGCTCCACCACGGGCATCCGCACGTCCTTGTAGTGCACGTGGGCGACGCGGTGGCTCCAGCGGTCCAGCACGGCAAGCGGGTCGGCGCCGCCGAAGCGCAGGTGCCCGGTGTCGTAGCACAGGCCCACCGCCGGGCCGGTCGCCTCCATCAGCCGGTCCACGTCCTCGCCGCTCTCGATGATGCTGCCCATGTGGTGGTGGTAGGCCAGCGGCATCCCCTGCCCCGCGCACCACTCGGCCACCTCCGTCAGCTTCGCGCCGTAGGCGGCGACGGCCTCCGCATCGAGCCGGGGGCGGTCGTTGACGGGCACATTGCGGTCGCCCTGGATGGTGTTGGAGCACTCCGCGTAGACGATGCAGGGCGATCCGAGCGCAACGAACTGCTCGACTTGGCCGCGGATCGCCTCGATCTCCTCGTCCGCCGTGCGCCCCAGCAGCCCGCCCGAGCACCAGCCGCCGCAGAGGCTCAGGCCGTAGCGGTCGAGGAAGGCGCGCAGGCCGTCCGTGTCCGAGGGCATCCGCTGCCCCCGCTCCACGCCCCGGTAGCCGATGGCGGCCGATTCCCGGAGCGCGTCGTCCATCGTGTAGCTTGCGGTGATGTCCGGCAAGTCGTCGTTCTGCCAGGCAATGGGGGAGATGCCGATGCGGACCGCCATCAGACCCTCCGCTGCCCGGCGCGGCCCTCGGCCCAGGCGTCGCGCGCCGCCTCGACCTCGGGGCGCTCCGAGACCTCGGGCACGCCCACGTCCCACCACGTGCCGCCCGCGCCGGTGCCGGGATAGGGGTCGGTCTCGATCACGATCACCGAGGGCACGTCGCGCCCCCTCGCCTCGCGGACCTTGGCCTCCAGCTCGGCGATGCTCGCCGCGCGCTCCGCATGGGCGCCCATCGAGGCCGCATGGGCCACGAAGTCGATCTCGGGCTGCGCCTCGACGCGCGCCGAGGCGTAGAGGTTGTTGAACTCCGCGCCCCCGGTGCCCGTCTGCAGGCGGTTGATGCAGCCGAAGCCCCGGTTGTCGGTCAGCACCACCGTGAAGGGCACCCGGCGCATCGCGGCGGTGGCTAGCTCGGAGTTGGCCATCATGTAGGAGCCGTCGCCGCAGAAGCAGACCACGTCCGCCTCGGGGCGGGCCAGCTTCACGCCCATGGCGCCGGCGATCTCGTAGCCCATGCAAGAGAAGCCGTATTCCATGTGGTAGCCCCCGGCGGGCGCCCGCCAGAGGGTGTGGAGCACGCCGGGCATGGTGCCCGCCGCGCCCATGACGACGGTCTCGGGCGTCGCCTGCCTCTGCACCGCGCCCATCACCTGCGCGTCGGTGGGCAACCCTCCGGCGTTCGGCGCCGCGGTGACGGCGTCCACGGCGTCGGCCCACACCGTGCGGCGGTCCTCGTCCACGCCGCCCGCGCGGTGCTCGCCGAGCGCATCAGACAGCGCCGCCAACCCCTCGCGCGCGTCGGCGACCAAGGGGAGCGCGCCGTGCTTAGCGGCGTCGTAGGCGGCGACGTTGAGCCCGATGATCCGCGCGCCACCGAACAGCGACCACGAGCCGGTGGTGAAGTCCTGCAGCCGCGTGCCCACGGCCAGCACCACGTCCGCCTCGGCGGCGGTGCGGTTGGCGGCGTCGCCCCCGGTCACGCCCACGGGGCCGAGGTTCATCAGGTGGTCCCACGCCAGCGCCGCCTTGCCGGCCTGCGTCTCGACGACCGGAATCGCGTGCCGCGCGGCGAAGTCGGCGAGCGCGGCCTCCGCCTCGCCGTAGATCGCGCCCCCGCCCGCGACGATCACGGGCGCCTTCGCCCCGCGCAATGCCTCGGCGGCGGCCTCCAGCTCGGCCGCATCGGGGCGGGGTCGGCGGACACGCCAAGTGCGCGGCTCGAAGAACGCCTCGGGCCAGTCGTAGGCCTCCGCCTGCACGTCCTGGCACAGCGCCAGCGTCGCGGGGCCGCAGGTCGCCGGGTCGGTCATGGCGGCCATTGCGCGGGGCAGCGCGGTGAGCAGCTGCTCGGGCCGGGTGATGCGGTCGTAGTAGCGCGACACGGGGCGGAAGCAGTCGTTTGCCGAGACCGTGCCATCGGCGAAGTCCTCGACCTGCTGGAGCACCGGGTCCGGCCCGCGCCCCGCGAACACGTCGCCCGGCAGGAACAGGACCGGGAGACGGTTCACATGGGCCAGCGCGGCGGCCGTCACCATGTTGGTCGCGCCCGGCCCGATCGAGGACGTCACGGCCATCGCCCGCCGCCGCCGCGACGCCTTGGCGTAGGCGATCGCGGCATGCGCCATCGTCTGCTCGTTCTGGCCGCGCCAGGTGGGCAGGGCGTCGCCCGCCGCCTGCAGCGCCTCGCCGAGGCCCGCCACGTTGCCGTGGCCGAAGATCGCCCAGACGCCTTCGATGAAGCGCCCGCCGTCCTCGGCCCGCTGCGCCGCCAGCCAGCGCACCAGTGCCTGCGCCGCCGTGAGCCGGATCGTGTCCATGCCGCGTCCTCCCCCGTCGCCCTCGAATCCCACCGTCACACGTCCGCCAGCCGCACCGGAAGCCCCGTGGCCAGCGAGCGCGTCGCCGCCTCGGCCACCGCCAGCGCCGCGACGCCGTCCTCGAGGCCCACCGGCACCGGCGCGCCGTCCAGCGCGACCCCGACGAAGGCGTCCCACTCGGCACGATAGGCCGGCATGTAGCGCTCGAGGAAGAAGTAGGTGGGCTTGGCCCCCGTGACCCCGGCCTCGGTGGATCGGCGCAGCGTGGTCTCGCGCATGTTGCCCACCTCCAGCAGCCCCGCCGACCCCAGCACCTCGACCCGCTGGTCGTAGCCGTAGGCCGCGCGGCGCGAGTTGCGGACGACCGCGAGCCGCCCGTCCGCGTAGCGCAAGGTGGCCACGGCGGTGTCCACGTCGCCCGCCGCCTCGGCGATGGCCGGGTCCACGAGGGCGGAGCCGGTGGCCCAGACGCTCTCGGGCATGCCGCCGAGGAGGAAGCGCGCCATGTCGAAGTCGTGGATCGCCATGTCGCGGAACAGCCCGCCCGAGTGGCGCACGTAGTCAAGCGGCGGCGGGGCGGGGTCGAACGACGTGACGGCGAGCATCTCGGGCGTGCCGATCTCGCCCGCGTCCAGCGCCGCGCGCAGGGCCCGGAAGCTCGCGTCGAAGCGGCGGTTGAAGCCCATCATCACCGGGCGGCCCGTGGCGTCCGCGGCCCGCAGGCAGGCGCGCGCCCGCTCCAGCGACAGGTCCACGGGCTTCTCGCAGAGCACCGCCTTGCCGGCGGCGGTGGCGGCCTCGATCAGATCCGCGTGGGTGTCGGTGGGGGTGGCGATCAGCACCGCGTCGATCGCGGGGTCGGCCACGATGTCCTCGGTCGCGCGCACCGCGGCGCCGTGGCGCGCGGCGAGCGTCTCGGCGCTTGCGGCCACCGCGTCCGAGACGGCGGCGAGGCGGCTGCGGGGATGGGCGGCGATGGCGGCGGCGTGGACCGCGCCGATGCGGCCCGCGCCGAGCAGTCCGACGGTCAGCATGGCGCGCGCTCCGCGGCTCGGGTCGGCATGTCGGGCATCGCGGCGGTCCCCCTCCCCGGGTCTCTCAGCCGGCTAGCACGCGCGCCGGGCGCGCGGCATCCTCCGTCGCCGCCGCCGTTGCGCTTCGTCTCATTCGTGTCATCGTCGCCGCGCCATGACACGCGATGACACGACCGCGCCCCGCCGCCCCACGATCCCCGACCTCGCGCGCGAGGCCGGCGTCTCGGTGGCCACCGTGAACCGGGTGCTCGCCGGCTCGGCCCAGGTGCGCGCCCGCACGCTGGAGCGGGTCGAGCGGGCCGCTGAGCGGATCGACTTCTACGGCCGCGGCACGATCCGGGCGCGCGCCGACGCCGCCCGCCCCCGCGACCGCTTCGCGGTGCTGCTCCAGCAGCCGGGCCGGGCGTTCTACGAGGGGCTGGCCGCCGCCCTGCGCGCCGCCGCCGCCGCCCGTGCGGACAGAGCGATCACGCTCGACATCCGCTTCATGCCCGACCTCTCGCCCGAGCGCGTAGCCGCCGAGATCGCGGCCGCCGCCGAGGGGGCCGAGGGCGTGGCCGCGGTCTGCGCCGACCATCCCCTGATCCGCGAGGCGGTGGAGGCCGCCGTGGCCGGGGGCACGCCCATGCTCGGGCTGGTCACGCCCCACTCCGACCGGGGGCGCACGGGCTACGTCGGGCTCGACCACTTCAAGCTGGGGCGCACCGCGGGCTGGGCCTTCGACCGCCTGTGCCGCCGGCGGGGCGCCATCGGCGTGCTGGTCGGACACCACCGCTTCCGCAACCACGGGCTCAACGAGTCCGGCTTCCGCTCCTACTGCCGCGAGCACGCGCCCGACCTTCGCATCCTCGAGCCGCGCGCCACCTTCGAGACCCCCGCCGTGGCGCGCGACGAGACCGAGCGGCTGCTCGCCGCGAACCCGGACCTCGCGGGCCTCTACGTCTCGGGCGGCGGCATCACCGGCGCCATCGCCGCCTTGCGGGCCGCGCCCCGCCCCGAGGGGCTGGTGGTGGTCGGCTACGAGCTGTTCGACGCCACCCGCGCCGCGCTCGTGGACGGCACCGTCGACCTCCTGATGCACCACCCCCTCGCGCGCGTGGCCGAGGCCACCGTAGCCGCGCTGGTCGCCGCCAAGGCCGCCGGCGGCGCCGCGCCCGCGCCCACCACGGTGCTGCCCTTCGAGATCTTCACCCGCGAGAACCTCTAGGGATCGCGCCGGTCCGGCGCGGGCCGGGGGCGCACCGTCACGGCGACGTCGTCGGCCCGCGGGCCTAGCTAGCGTGGCGGCAGGCGGGCGGCTCCGTCGAGGCGGATGGTCTCGCCGTTGAGGTAGGCGTTCTCGACGATCGCGGCCACGAGGCGGCCGAACTCCTCGGGGTCGCCCAGGCGCGGCGGGAAGGGCACGTTGCGCACGATGCCGTCCACGGTCTCCTCGGGCAGCGACTCCATCATCGGCGTGGCGAAGAGCCCGGGCGCGATGGCGCAGACCCGCACGCCCATGCGCGCCAACTCCCGCGCCAGCGGCAGGCACATGGAGGCCACGCCCCCCTTGGACGCCGCATAGGCCGCCTGCCCCACCTGCCCGTCCTGGTAGGCGGCCGAGGCGGTGTTCACGATCACGCCGCGCTCCTCGCCCAGGGGCTCGGCGTCGCGCAGGGCGCGCAGGGCGTGGCTCATGACCACGTAGGTGCCCACGAGGTTCACGTCGATCACGCGGCGGAACAGGTCCACCGACACCTCGCCCTCGCGCCCGAGGATGCGCGCCGCCGTGGCGATGCCGGCGCAGTTCACGACGATGCGGGCCGGGGCGCCGAAGTGCGCGGCAGCGGCGTCCACGGCGGCGGCGACAGATGCCTCGTCGGCCACGTCGGCCTCGGTGCTCCAGCCGTCCACCTCCGCGGCCACGGCGCCGCCGCGGGCGGCGTCCCGCTCCAGGATGGCGACGCGCGCGCCGCGGCCGGCGAGGTGCCGCGCGGTGGCGGCGCCGAGGCCCGAGCCCCCGCCGGTGACGAGCGCGACCTGCTCTTCGATCTGCATGGGATGGCTCCTGTGGGCGGCCCCGCTACAGCGGCAGCAGGGCGAGGGTGAGGACGGGAAAGGCGAGCAGCAGGGCCACCCGCGCGATGTCGGCCGCCACGAAGTAGATCACGGCCCGGTAGGTGTCGGCCATGGGGGTCGCGCGGTCCAGCGCGCCGATCACGAAGAGGTTCATGCCCACGGGCGGGGTGATCAGCCCCACCTCCACCACGATCAGCACGAGGATGCCGAACCAGATCGCCATGCGCTCGGTCTCGGCGCGGGCGAGCGCGGCGGCGTCTGCACCGCGGAGCCCCAGTTCGCGCAGGGTCTCGCGGGCGAGCGCGTCGCCGGCGGCGAGCGTGGCCTCGGCCTCGCGCAGGAGCGCGGCGGGGATCTCGGCGCCCGAGGCGACCAGCTCCGCCAGCCGCGCGGCCTGGAGGTCGGCGAGGGCCACGAGCCCGAAGTCGAGCTCCAGCATCACCGGCCAGACGATGGGGACCGTCAGCAGGATCATCGACAGCGAGTCCATGACGCAGCCGAGCACGAGGTAGAGGACGAGGATCGCCACCACCACGGCGACCGGGTGCAGGCCGGCGCCGCCGACCCAGGCCGCCAGCGCCTGCGGCAGGCCGGTGAGGGCGAGGAAGCCGTTCAGGAAGGCCGCGCCCAGCACGATGAAGAAGATCATCGCCGTGGTGCGCGCGGTGGCCCGGATGCTGGCCGCGAAGGCGGGCCATGTCAGCGCGCCCGCCGCCCAAGCGATCAGCCCCGTTCCCATCGCGCCCACAGCCGCCCCTTCGGTGGGGGTGAACACGCCCCCGTAGATGCCGCCCACCACGGCAGCGAAGACGGCCAGCGCGGGCCACACGGCGAGGAGCGCGCGCAGGCGCGGCCCCCAGGAGACGCGCGCCCGGGTGCCGGCGGCATTCGGGTTCACGCGCACGTAGACGGCGATGGCGGCCATGTAGCCGAGAGCCGCCAGCACGCCCGGCAGCACGGCGGCGAGGAACAGCTTGGCGATGTTCTGCTCGGTGAGGATCGCGTAGATCACCAGCACCACCGAGGGCGGGATCAGGATGCCGAGGGTGCCGCCCGCCGCCAGGGTCGCCGCCGAGAAGCCGCCCGCGTAGCCGTGGGCGCGCAGCTCCGGCAGGGCGACCCGGCCCATGGTGGCCGCGGTGGCGAGCGAGGAGCCGCAGATCGCCCCGAAACCGGCGCAGGCCCCCACGGCGGCCATGGCCACGCCGCCCCGCCGGTGGCCGAGGAAGCCCTCGGCGGCGCGGAACAAGGCCGCGCTCAAGCCCCCCAGCGTGGCGAACTGGCCCATGAGCAGGAACATCGGCACGATCGACAGCGAGTAGGACGAGAAGGTCGTGAACGGCTCGGTCCGCAGCCGCGCGAGCGGCACCGCGGCGCTTCCCGTGACCGCGACCGTGCCCGCGAAGCCGACCGCGAGCATCGCCAGCCCGATCGGCACCCGCAGGGCGATCAGCACGAGGAGCGCGGGCAGCGAGAGGGCGCCGATGGCGAGGTCGCTCAAGGCCCCTCCTCCGCCTCGAGGGGCAGGAGCGCGCGGCCCGCCGCGCCCTCGCGCAGGCGCATCCAGGCGACGTAAGCCCCCACCACCGCCGAGGCCGCGGCCCCCGCGAGGCTGGCGGCGTAGGCCCACCAGAACGGGAACTGGAGGAGGAACGTGGTCTGGCCCGAGCGGTGCTTGGCGAGGGTGCCCAGGGCGAGCTGCCACGCGATCGTCGCCAGCACGGCGGCGAACAGCATCTCGGCCGCGGCGCGCAGCGCGCGCGAGGCACGCGGCGGCAGGCGGTTCGCGAAGACGTCCACCGAGGCGTGGGCGCCCGAGAGCTGGCAGAGCGGCAGGAACGCGAACACCGCGAAGGCGGTCCCGGCCTCCACGATCTCGAAGTCGCCGGGGATCGGACCGACGCCCAGAGCCAGCAGCGCGGCGGCGAGCGAGGGGGCGAGGGACTGGGCGGCGTCGGAATGGAGGAGAGCGTTCGCGGTGCGCCCGAGCACCGACAGGCACACCAGCCCCACCAGCCCGGCGAGCACCAGCCCCCCGAGCAGCGCCATGCCCCGCGCCAGCGCGCGCATCGCCCCGTGCATCCCGCCGCCCTCCGCCTCGCGTCGGGCGCCCTATGCCCCGGCAGCGGGCGGGCCGAAAGGGGATCGGTCGCGCGGCGGCGGGCCTCCCCCGCGCCGCCGCGCGCGTCCGGGTCCCGCGGCCGTGCGGTGAGGACGCAGCCGCGGGACCCGAAAGCTCAGTCGAACATGTCGGGCTGCGTCCGGCAGAGGTTGTCCCAGATCGGCTGGAAGTGGAGCCAGCCGATGTAGTCCGACCCGACGTGCTCGCGCGAGTAGCGGGCGCGCTCGGGCTTCACGAGGCTGGGCGTGTGCCCCGTTGCGTCCACCAGCAGCTCCTGCCGGCAGCACCGCTCCAGCGCGATGAACCAGAAGGCCGCCGACTCGATGGAGTGGCGCGAGGCCGTGAGCAGACCGTGGTTCTGGTGGATCGCCGCCTTCACGCCCGCGAAGGCCTTGGCGACGTTGCTGCCCGCGTGGTTCTCGACCGCCACGGCGCCGGCCTCGTCGCCAATTATGACGTGGTCCTCGAAGAAGGCGCAGGCGTCCTGGGTCATCGGGCGCAAGGGGCGGCCGAGGGCGGCGAAGGCGGTGCCGTAGGTGGTGTGCGCGTGGCACATGGCGAGAATGTCGGGATGCTCCTCGTGCACGTTGGCGTGGAGCACGAAGCCCGCGCGGTTCACGGCATGCCTGCCCTCGATGACCTTTCCCGCATGGTCCACGAGGATGAGGTTGGACACCTTCACGTCGGCGAAGTGCACCGCCATCGGGTTGGTCCAGTAGAGCTCGGGCCGCTCGGGGTCGCGGATCGTCAGGTGTCCGGCGAAGCCGTAGTCGAAGCCCTCCAGCGCGAAGGCGCGGCAGGCGCCCACGAGGCGCTCCTTGAGGTGCCGGCGCTCCTCCTCGACCGTGTCGAACTCCGGGACGTCGGGGAAGATCAGCCCCTCCTGCTCGGGCTGGTAGATCGACTGGCGGTTTCCGAGATCGAGCATGGCGGCGTCCTCCTCCTGGTCGCGCGCACCCTACCCTGCGGCACCCCGCAGCGGTATCCGGCCGGTCGCGATAACAGCTATCGCCAGGGGGGGTCGCGGAACGCGGCGGCGAGGTGGTCCACGAAGACCCGCACCCGCGGCAGCGCCGCGGGGCCGCCCATGTGCAGGGCGTGGATCGCGCCGTCGTCGCCCGCGTCGAAGTGCTCCAGCAGGGGCACCAGCGCGCCCGCAGCGATGGCGGGCAGGGCGAGGTGCTCGGCGGCGCGGAACACGCCCGCGCCCGCGAGGCACATGGCGAACAGCGACTGTCCGTTGTCGGAGCGGATGCGCCCGCGCACCGCGACCTCCACGTCGCGCCCGTCCTCGCGGAAGCGCCAGTGGTTGAGGTGCTCGCGCGCGCCGCCCCACAGCAGGCAGTCGAAGGCTTCGAGGTCGGGGGGCCGCTCCGGGCGGCCGTGGCGATCGAGGAAGGCGGGCGCGGCGACCACCACGCGGCGCAGGGCGCAGAGGCGACGCGCACGCAAGCTGGAGTCCTCCAGCCGCCCCATGCGGATCGCCACGTCGACGCCGTGCTCGATCAGGCCCACGCGCTCGTCGGTCAGCGACAGGTCCACGGTCAGCGCCGGGTGCGCCGCCGAGAACGCGGGCAGGAGCGGCACGATCCGGTCCAGCCCGAAGGCCAGAGGCGCGGTCACGCGCAGCGTGCCCGCCACCTCGCCGCGCCGGTCCAGCACCTCGGCCTCGGCGGCCTCCACGGCATCGAGCGCCCGGCGCGCGGCGTGGAGGAACGCCTCGCCCTCGTCCGTGAGCCGCTGCCCGCGCGTGGAGCGGTGCAGGAGCGGCGTACCGAGCCGCGCCTCCAGCCGCGCCACGGTTTGGCTCACGAAGGGCTGGCTCGCCTCCAGCGCGCGGGCGGCGGCCGAGAAGCCGCCCGTCTCCGCTACCGCGCGGAACACCTGCATCGCCACCAGCCGGTCGTCCTTCATCGTGCCTCCCCCTCCGGCGGGATCATGGCACGGGCCGCGCCCCGGCCCCAGCCCGGCTTGACGGCGGCGGGCGCGCGCTCCAATCGCCCCGCAACCGGAGGACGATCCACATGACCCAATCCCGCGACACGAACCGCCGCTGGGTGCTCGCCGAGCGCCCCGTGGGCGAGCCCGACGACGCCACCCTGCGCCTCGAGACCGGCGCGGTGCCCCGGCCGGGCGCGGGCGAGATGCTGCTTCGGACCGAGTGGCTGTCGCTCGACCCCTACATGCGCGGGCGCATGAGCGCGGCCAAGAGCTACGCCGAGCCGGTGGCGATCGGCGGCACGATGACGGCGCAGGTGGTGGCCGAGGTGGTGGAATCGGACATTGAGGGCTTCGCGCCGGGCGACCGGGTGCTGGCCGGCTCGGGCTGGCAGGACTGGGCCGTCTCGGACGGCGCGGGCGTGGTGAACCTCGGCAGCGATCCCGACAACCCGTCCTGGGCGCTCGGGGTGCTGGGGATGCCGGGCTTCACGGCCCATGCGGGCCTCCTGAACATCGGCGAGCCCAAGGCGGGCGAGACCGTCGTCGTCAGCGCGGCCACGGGCCCCGTGGGCGCCACCGTGGGCCAGATCGCCAAGATCCTCGGCTGCCGCGTGGTCGGCGTCGCCGGGGGCGCCGAGAAGTGCGCCCACGCCGTGGACGAGCTGGGCTTCGACGCCTGCCTCGACCACCGCGCCGAGGACTTCGAGGCGCAGCTCGCGGCGGCCTGCCCGGACGGCATCGACGTCTACTGGGAGAACGTGGGCGGGCGCACGCTCTATGCGGTGCTCCCCCATCTGAACGCGAACGCCCGCATCCCCGTCTGCGGCGTGGCGGCGTGGTACAACCTCGCCGGCCTGCCCGAGGGCCCGGACCGCGGCCCGCAGATCCTGTCCACGATCCTGCGCCAGAAGGTGCGGATGCAGGGCTTCATCATCTTCGACACCTTCGGCCACGACCACTACCGCGACTTCGCCCGCGACATGAACGGATGGCTGGCCGAGGGGCGCGTGAAGTACACCGAGCAGGTGGTCGAGGGGCTGGAGGCGGCGCCCGGCGCCTTCCGCGACCTTCTGGCCGGGCGGGGCTTCGGCAAGATGGTGGTGCGCGTGGGCTGATCGCCGCCGGTGACGCGGCGGCGCCGGCGGCGGCGGGTGGAAGCGTCGCCGCCGGAGGCGTAGGTCGGGGCCTTCCGAAGCGAACCGGAGGCCCCGCCCATGCGCCGCATCGCATCCATCCTCGTCGCCCTCGCGCTGCTGCTCGCCGTGCCCCTCGGGGCCGCCGCGCAGGACGTGCCGCCGCCCGAGCCGGCGGCCACCGACCCCTTCGGCCGCGAGACGCCGCGCACGGCCACCGACGGGCTGGTCGCGGCCTTCGCCGCCGACGATCCGGCCGAGGTGCTGCCCTACCTCGACCTCTCGGACATTCCCGAGGCGCGCCAGCGCTTCACGGGCCGGCGGCTCGCGATCCAGCTCGAGGCGGCGCTCGACCAGTCGGGCGGCATCCTGCCCTCCTACCTCCTGAGCAGCGCCCCCGCCGGCCAGACCGGCGACGCCATGGCCGCCGACCTCGACCGCTTCGCGGTGCTGCGGGTGGACGGCGAGGACGTCGACCTGACCCTGCGCCGCTCCGAGGTGGACGGCATCCAGGTGTGGCGCGTCTCGCCGGAGACGCTGGAGATCACCGCGGCCCAGGCCGGCACGGCGGAATCCTCGCTCTACTCGCGCCTCGCGCCGGCCTCGCTGACGGGCACGCGGCTCTGGGGCGTGGAGCTGGCCGCCTGGACCGCGGTGCTGGCCGCGGGCGCGGGCGCGATCGTCTTCTCGGTGGTGCTGGTGTGGCTGCTCTGGGCGGGGCTGCGGCTCGTGGTGCGGCCCCTGCGCAAGGGCACGGCCGGGCGCCTCCTGCGGCCCCTGCGCCTGCCGCTGGCGCTGGTGCTGGGCGCGATGACCTTCACCGCCGCGCTGATCTTCGCCGGTGTGCCGGTCGTGGCCCGCGCCACCGTGGCCCCCTTCGTGGAGATCGGAACGTGGGTCGCCATAGCCTGGATGATCTGGCGGCTGGTCAACGCCGCCGGCGACGAGGCGCAGCGCTCCATGACCCGGCGCGCGCGCCACGGCGCGGTGTCCGTGGTGATCATGGCCCGCCGCCTCGCCAAGGCGCTGGTGCTGCTGGGCGCGCTGATCCTGGTGGCCAACTCGCTCGGCCTCAACCTCACCGGCTGGTTCGCGGCGCTCGGCATCGGCGGCCTCGCCATCGCGCTCGGCGCCCAGAAGACCATCGAGCACCTCGTGGGCGGCGTCTCCCTGATCGCCGACCAGCCGATCCGCGTGGGCGACTTCTGTCAGGTCGACGGCGTCACCGGCACCGTCGAGGACATCGGCCTGCGCTCCACGCGCATCCGCACGCTCGACAACACGCTGGTCACGATCCCGAACGGCTCGATCTCCTCGACCCGGATCGAGAACTACGCGGGGCGCACCTCCTTCCACTGGCACGTCACGCTCGGCCTGCGCTACGAGACGAGCCCCGACCAGATGCGCGCCGTGCTCGGCCGCATCGACGCGATGCTGGAAGGCGACGCGCGCATCGCCGAAGGCCAGCGCGTGCGCTTCCTGGGCTTCGGCCCCTCGTCGCTCGACGTGGAGATCTTCGCCTACATCGTGGCCATCGACTACGCCCGCAGCCTCGCGATCCGCGAGGAGCTGAACCTGGCCCTGATGGAGATCCTCGCCGAGTGCGGCACCGGCTTCGCATTCCCCTCGAGCACCGTCTACCTCGCCCGCGACCGCGACGCGCCGCACCCCGCGACACGGGGCGTGGCCGAGGCCGCCTGACCCGGCGCCGCGCCCCCTCGGGGGCGCGGCCTTACCCCAACCGGTCCGCAAAGTGCGCGAGCAGCTTGTGCTTGAGGATCTTGCCCGTGGGCGCCGCCGGCAGCGCCGCGGCGGCCACGATCCGGGAGGGGCGCTTGTAGGCCGCGAGCCGCCCCGCCGCGAAGGCGCGAAGGGCCTCCACGTCCAGCCCCTCGGGGTCGGCGCACTGGACGAAGGCCAGGACCTCCTCGTCGCCGCCCTCAAGCCGCCGGCCCACCACGGCGCACTGGATCACGTCGGGGTGGTCGTTGAGGGCGGCCTCGACCTCGGGCGGATAGACGTTGAAGCCGCCGCGGATGATCAGCTCCTTGCAGCGCCCGACGATGTGGAGGCGCCCCGCCTCGTCGATGCGCCCTAGGTCGCCCGTGCGCAGCCAGTCGCCGTCCATGATCGCGGCCGTGGCCTCGGGAAGGCGGTAGTAGCCCGCCATGACGTGCGGCCCGCGGGTCAGCACCTCGCCCGTGCCCGGCTCGCCCCCCACCGCCTCGTCGAGGCGGATCTCCACGCCCGGCAGCGCGGGGCCGACGCTGACGTCCGGTACCCCGATGGGGCTGGTGGTGGCGCAGATTCCGGCGGTGGTCTCGGTCATGCCGTAGCCGTTCTGCAGCGGCAGGCCGTAGAACGCCTCGGCCTTGCGCTTCCACGCAGGGTCCAGCGGCGCGCCGCCCGAGGACACGTAATGCAGCGCGCAGCCCTCCAGCCGCTCCAGCCCCCCCTTGCGGACGTGCTCCATCAGCAGCGCGTGCATCTGCGGCACGCCGGGGAACACGGTGGCGCCCTCCAGGATCGCGCGGTGCAGGGCCGCCGGCGTGAACCGCGCCTCCATGCGGATCGACGCCCCCGCATGGGTGGCGGCCATCAGCATCGAGGCCAGCCCGAACACGTGGGTCACGGGCAGCACGCCGTAGATCACGTCCGCCTCCCCCATCTGCCGCAGCCGCGCCGAGGTGCGCCCGCCGAAGCGGAGGTTCGCGTGGGTCAGCATCACGCCCTTGGGGTCGCCCGTGGTGCCCGTGGTGTAGAGGATCACCGCCGCGTCCGGGTCGGCGGCGTGGTCGTGCGCCGGGCCCGCGCCGAGGTGCACCGCGCCCGCGCCCGCGCCGAAGGGCCGCGCGCCGGCGGCCTCGGCATGGGCGGCGGCGTCGGGCGAGACGGCGGTGGTGTAGGCCACCAGCCGCGGCCCGGCATGGGCGAGGATGCGCGCCAGCTCCGAGGCGCTCATGCGCGCGTTCACGGGCACCGCCACGGCGCCGAGGCGCGAGGCGGCGAAGATCAGCACGGCGGCGGCATGGGAGTTCTCGGACACGATGCCGAGGCGGTCGCCGGGCCGGAGGCCGGCGGCCTGCAACTCACTGGCCGCGTCCTCGATGGCGGCGAGGTGCTCGGCGTAGCCGATGCGCCGCCCGTCCGTGTCGATCACCGCGGGAGCGTCCGGCGCGGTGCGGGCGCGGTCCGCAACGAGGGTGTGGATCGGAGCGGTCATGACGCCTCCCGGAGGTCGAGGGGAACGGGCCGGAGGCGGCGCAGCGCGGCGCCCGCCTCGGCCTCCAGCGCCGCGACGATGTCCGCCAGCGGGGCCACGCGGTCCGTCAGCCCCAGCGACTGCCCAGCCGAGAGCATGCCGCGCGAGACGTCGCCGGTCTCGTAGGCCCGCCGGCCGATGGCGCCCGAGACGTGGGGCAGCAGCGCCTCGATGCCCACGTCGGGGTCCGCGCGCTCCATCTCGGCGACGACGGCGGTGGTCTCGTTGCGCAAGGTGCGGATGGTGTTACGCACGCTCGACATGGTCAGCGCGGTGTCGCGTTCCGAGGCCGCGACCAGCGCCGCCTTGTAGCGGGGATGCGCCCGCACCTCCTCGGCCACGAGGAAGCGGGTGCCCACGACCACGCCCGCGGCGCCCGCCGCCAGCGCGCCCACGATCTGGCTGCCCGCGCCGATGCCGCCGCCGATCAGGAACGGGATGCGCAGGCGCCGCTCGGCCAACGCCTGGTTCACGACGGTGCCCACGAGGTCGAGGCCGGGGTGCCCGCCGCACTCGGCGCCCACGATGCTGACCATGTCGACGCCCACGCTCTGGGCCTTCTCGGCGAAGCGCACCGAAGGCACCTTGTGCAGCACGGTGATGCCGGCGTCCCGCAGGATCGGCAGGAAGGCCTCGGGGTTGCGCCCGGACGTCTCCACGTGCGCCACGCCCTCGCCGGCGATCTCGCGGAAGGTCTCCGCGATGCGCTCGCCCTCGACCAGCTTGGGCAGCATCGAGACGTTCACGCCGAAGGGACGTCCGTCGCACAGGCGCCGGGCCTTGGCGATCTCGGCCCGCAGCGCGCCGGGCTCCCGGAAGGACGCGGCGGTGATGAAGCCGACGATCCCCGCATGGGCGGCGGCGGCCACGTATTCCGCGTCCGAGAGCCACATGAGGCCCCCCGCCACGATGGGCAGGCGGCAGCCATACAGCTCCGTCATCGGGGTCCGCAGAGCGGGATCGGTCATGGGAGGCTCCGGTAATCGGGCACGCGCTTCGCGAGGAAGGCGCCGATGCCCTCGGCCGCTTCGGGGGCGGCGACGGCGTCGGCCATCGCGTCCCTCTCGCGGTCCATCTGGGCGAGGGGCGCGGTGTGGTAGGCGGCGGCCACGAGGTCCTTGATGGTCGCTTGCGCGGCGCGCGGCCCCGCGGCCAGCCGGTCCGCCAGCGCATGGGCGGCGGCGAGCGCATCGCCCGGCTCGCAGAGGTCGGAGACGGCGCCGAGGTCGTGCAGGCGTTCGATGGCCACCGCCTCGCCCAGCAGCGCCATCCGCATCAGCATCGGGCGCGGCAGCGTGGCGGCGAGCGAAGCCGTCAGGCCGCCGTCGGGCACCAGCCCCGCCTTGACGTAGGCCGCCGAGACCGTGGCCCCCCTCGCCGCGACCACCATGTCGCAGGCGAAGGCGATGGACGCGCCCGCCCCCGCCGCGCCGCCCTCCAGGGCCGCGATGACAGGCACCGGACACGCCATGATTCCGCGCACCAAGTCGTGCAGCGCCTCGATCCGGTCCAGCCGCTCGGGGCGGGGGAGGTCGCGGCGGGTCGCCAGCAGGCGCAGGTCGCCGCCCGCGCAGAAGTAGCCGCCCTCGCCGTGGAGGATGACGGCCGCGACGCGCGGCTCCCCGGCCAGCCGCAGCGCCTCGGCCAGCACCGCGTAGTACTCGGGCGTCAGCGCGTTGCGGCGCGCGCCCTCGCCCACCACCACCAGCCGGTCGCCGAGGTCGTCGAGCCGCGCCGTCATCGCACCCGCTCCTGAGGCACGCGCTTGAACACGCCCGTGGCGGTGGCGATCAGCGTCTCGCCGGCCCGCACCTCGCCCTCCACGAACACCGTGGAGCGACCGCCGCCCCGTAGCAGGCCGACCGCGTCCAGCACGTCGCCCGCATAGGCCGGGGCCAGGAAGTTCACCGTCATCGAGACCGTCAGGAACGGCGCCATGCCCGTGTCGTCCACCGACAGGCTCGCCGTGGCCCCGAGCGCGTTGTCGAGCACCGAGGCCACGATCCCGCCATGCACCGCGCCGTGGCGGTTGGTGTGGTCGTCCGTGAGCCGGAGGCGGCAGCGCGCGCGCCCGTCCCCCCGCCCGACGTCCAGCACGTAGCCGAGCAGGCGCTGCGTGCCGGTCTCGCCCTTGATGATCCCCGCGGACATCAGCGCGCCGCCCCCTCCAGCGGCGCGGCGTCCCGCGTCAGGGCGATGAAGCGCTCCAGGTGGTGGATCGTGTCGCCGAAGCGGTGATCCACCATGCTCAGGCGCCGGGCGTAGTGGCCGAGGTCGTACTCTTCGGTCACGCCGATGCCGCCGTGCATCTGGATCGCCTCCTCGACCACCAGCCGCGCCACGTGGCCCACGAGGTTCTTGGCCGCCGCCACGTGGAGGTCGCGCGCGTCCCCGTCCACGTTGCCGGCGAGGTTGATCACGGCCGAGCGCGCCTGCTCGATCTCGATCAGCACGTCGGCCATGCGGTGCTGGAGAACCTGGAACTTGCCGATGGGCTGCCCGAACTGCTTGCGGGTCCGCAGGTAGTCGCCCGTCAGGTCGCGCACGGCCTCCATCATTCCGAGCGCTTCCGCACAGACCGCGAGGGTCGCGCGGGCGTGGACCGCCGCCAGCGCCGGATAGGCCCCGCCCTCGGGGCCGAGGAGCGTGGCGGGCGTGCCGTCGAGCGATAGCTCCGCTGCCGTGCCGCCGCCGACGACGGGATAGGGACGGAAGTCGAGCGCCCCGCGCTCCACCGCGAACAGCGAGATGCCGTCGGGGTCGGCGCCCGCGCCGCCCGTGCGAGCGGTGACGAGGAAGCGGTCCGCGGCGGCGGCGTTCGCCACAACCGCCTTGCGGCCCGAAAGCCGCCAGCCGCCCTCGTCCCGTTCGGCGGTGGCAGCGACGCGCGCCAATTCGTAGCGCGCGCCCGGCTCGGCGTGGGCCAGCGCCAGATGCGTCTCGCCCGCGATCACCCCCTCCAGCGTGTCCGGCTCGAAGGTCGCCAGCAGGCCGCCCCCCAGCACGCCCGTGTCGATCAGCGGGTCCACGGCGCCGGCGCGGCCCATCTCCTCGAACACGAGGGCGAGGTCGAAGCCCGAGCCGCCGAAGCCGCCCTGATCCTCGGAGAACAGCGCGCCCACCACGCCCATCTCGGCCAGCCCCGCCCACGTCTCCGCCGAGAAGCCCCGGTCCGCCTCCCTGGCGGCCTTGCGGCCCGTGGCGTCGTAGGCGTCCGAGAGGTAGCGCCGCAGCCCGTCCTGCAGCATCCGCTGCTCGTCGGTCCATTCGAAGTTCATGGTCAGAGCCCCAGCATGGTCTTGGCAATGATCTGCCGCTGCACCTCGTTCGACCCGCCATAGATCGAGAGCTTGCGGTTGTTCAGGTACTGCCCCGTCACGCGGGCGGCGTAGTCGGGGCCGACCGGCTCCTCGTTGGTGCCCTCCACCGCCTCGGACTGGAACGGCAGCGCGTAGGGACCGGCGGCGGTCTTGGCGAGGGCGTTGATCTCCTGGCGGATCACGGTGCCCTTGATCTTCAGCATCGAGGACTCGGCCCCCGGCGCCTGCCCTCCGGCGGCGGCCGAGACCACGCGCAGGTTGGTGGTCGCCATCGCCATCAGGTCGATCTCGACCCGCGCCACGCGGGCGGCGAAGTGGGGGTTCTCCGCGAGGGGCCGCCCGCCGTCCTGCTCGGCCCGCGCGATGCGCTTGAGCGCCGCGAGGCCGGCGGAGGCGAATCCCACGCCCGCGATGTTGGTGCGCTCGTGGGTCAGCAGGTACTTGGCGTAGGTCCAACCCTTGTTCTCCTCGCCCACGAGGTTCTCCACAGGCACGCGCACGTCCGAGAACCACACCTCGTTGACCTCGACCGAGCCGTCGATCAGCACGATGGGCCGCACCTCGACGCCGGGCGTGGCCATATCGATCAGCAGGAAGCTGATCCCCTCCTGCGGCTTGCCCTCCTTGGAGGTCCGCACGAGGCAGAAGATGTGGTCGGCGTACTGCCCCAACGTGGTCCAGGTCTTCTGCCCGTTCACCACGTAGTGGTCGCCGTCGCGCACCGCCTCGCAGCGCAAGGAGGCCAGGTCACTGCCTGCGCCCGGCTCCGAGTAGCCCTGGCACCACCAGTCGGTGCCGTCGAGGATGCGCGGCAGGTAGTGGTCCTGCTGCGCCTTCGATCCGAACTTCTGCAGGACGGGCCCCAGCATGGCGACGCCGAAGGGCACGATGCGGGGGGCGCCCCGCGCGGTGGTCTCGGTCTCGAAGATGTGGCGCTGCACGGCGTCCCAGCCGGCGCCGCCGAACTCCCGCGGCCAGTTGCCCGCCAGCCAGCCCTGCTCATGGAGGATCGCGTGCCACTCCTCGTGCTCCGCCTTCGAGGGCGCGCGTCCCCGGCGGCCCCGGTCGGTCAGATGCTCGGGGAGCTTCTCGTCGAGGAACCGGCACACGTCGTCCCGGAACGCCTTATGCTCGTCGCTGTATTCGAGGTTCATGGTCGCGCCCCTTCAGAAGATTTCGAACAGGCCGGCGGCGCCCTGGCCGCCGCCGATGCACATGGTGACGACGCCGAGCTTCGCGCCCCGGCGCCGGCCCTCGTGCAGGAGGTGCATGGTCATGCGCGCGCCGGTCATGCCGAACGGGTGGCCGACCGAGATCGAGCCGCCGTCGACGTTGCACCGGTCCGGGTCGATGCCGAGGCGGTCTCGGCAGTAGAGCGCCTGGGAGGCGAAGGCCTCGTTCAGCTCCCACAGGTCGATGTCGTCCACGCTCAGCCCGTGGCGCTCCAGCAGGCGCGGCACGGCGAAGACGGGGCCGATGCCCATCTCGTCGGGCGCGCAGCCCGCGACCGCGAAGCCGCGGAAGCGTCCCAGCGGCTCGGCCCCGGCGCGGGCGGCCTCGGATTCGGCCATCATCACGAGGGCCGCGGCGCCGTCCGAGAGCTGGCTGGCGTTGCCGGCGGTCACGAACCGGTCCTCGCCCCGCACGGGCTGGAGCTTCTGCAGCCCCTCCAGCGTGGTCGAGGGCCGGTTGCACTCGTCGCGCGCGACCGTGACCTCGCGCTCCGAGACCTCGCCGGTCTCCTTGTCCTTCACCTTCATCATGACGGTGATCGGCACGATCTCGGCGTCGAAGCGCCCCGCCTCCTGCGCCGCCGCCGTCCGCTGCTGGGACTGGAGTGCGAGCGCGTCCTGCGCCTCGCGGGCGACGCCGTAGCGCTCGGCCACGATGTCGGCGGTCTCGATCATGGGCAGGTAGAGGTCGGGGCGGTGCTTCTCGAGCCACACCTCGCGCGAGTGGCGCACGGGGGGCTGGACCAGCGAGATGCTCTCGACCCCGCCCACCAGCGCCGCCTTCACCCCATCATGGGCGATGGCGTGCCCGCCCATGGCGACCGCCTGCAGCCCGGAGGCGCAGAAGCGGTTCACGGTGGCGCCCGCGACCGTGTCGGGCAGGCCCGCGCGCACGGCGATCTGCCGGGCGATGTTCCCTCCCGTGACGTATTCGGGATAGCCGCAGCCCCAGATCGAGTCCTCGATCAGGCTGGGGTCTATCCCTGCCCGCTCGGCGGCGGCGGCGGCGACGTGGCCGCCCATGACGGCGCCGTGGGTATCGTTGAAGGCCCCGCGGGCGGCCTTGCCGATGGCGGTGCGGGCGGTGGAGACGATGACGGCGTCGGTCACGAGGCGTCCTTCCGGTTCAGGTCGGCGAAGCTGCGGCCCGATTCGGCCAGCTCGCGCAGGAGCGGCGCGGGGCGCCAGAAATGGGGGTCGGCCTCGGCGAACGCCTCGATGTCGGCGAGGATCGCAGGAATCCCGGTGGCGTCCGCCCAGTGCATCGGCCCGCCCTTGGGGCGCGGGAACCCGTAGCCGTGCAGCAGCACCGCATCCACGTCGAGCGGCCGGGCCGCGATGCCCTCCTCGACCACGCGCGAGGCCTCGTCGACCATCGCGGCCATGTAGCGGCGCACGATCTCCGCGTCGGTGAAGTCGCGGGGGGCGAGGCCCAGATCGTGGCGCGTCTCCTCCACGATGCGGAGCGTCTCGGGGTCCTCGGCGCCGCGCTTGTCGTGCGCGTAGTCGTAGTAGCCTTTGCCGGTCTTGCGCCCCAGGCGCCCGGCCTCGAACAGGCGGTCGGCGAAGACGGGGCGGCGCCAGTGCGGGGGGGCGTCCCGGGCGATGCGCTCGCGGGTGGCATGGCCGATGTCGAGGCCCGCGAGGTCGGACACCTGGTAGGGCCCCATCGGAAAGCCGAAGCCGCGGATGGCCCGGTCCACCTGGTAGGGCGAGGCCCCGTCGAGCACCATGTGGTCGGCGGCGGCGCGGTAGCGCGACAGGATGCGGTTGCCGATGAACCCGTCGCAGACGCCGGCACGGACGGCGATCTTGCGCAAGGATTTCGCGAGCGCGAAGCCGGTGGCGACCACCTCGGGCGCGGTGCGGTCGGCCACGACCACCTCCAGCAGCTTCATCACGTGGGCGGGCGAGAAGAAGTGGAGGCCCAGCACGTCCCCGGGACGCGAGGTCGCCTCGGCGATGGCGTTCACGTCGAGGTAGGAGGTGTTGGTCGCCAGCACCGCGCCGGGCTTCATCACCCGGTCCAGCTCCGCGAACACCGCGCGCTTCACGTCCATCGACTCGAACACGGCCTCCACGGCGAGGTCCGCATCCCCGAGCGCCGCGTAGTCCGTCGCCGTCTCGAAACGGACGCCCTTGCGCTTCGCCGCGCTCATCTTGCCACGCTTCACGGCCCCGTCGAGGATACCCTCCACGGTCGCCCGCGCCTTCGCGGCGGCGGCGTCGTCCCGCTCCACCAGCGTGACCCGCAGGCCGGCGAGCAGGCAGGACGCGGCGATGCCGGCGCCCATCGTCCCGCCGCCGACCACGCCGACGTGGGACACGGGGCGGGGCCTCACCCCTTCCAGCCCCGGCACCTTGGCGACGGCCCGCTCCAGGAAGAAGGCGTGGATCAGGCCCGCCCGCTGGGGCGTCTCGACGAGCCCTTGGAACAGCCGCCGCTCCTCGCGCATGCCAGCGTCGAAGTCGCCGCCCGTGGAGGCCATGACGGCATCGAGCGCCACCGCCGGCGCCACCTGCCCCGGCGTGCACCGCTCGACTTCGGCGCGCATGGCGGCGAGATCGCCCTCGGGGGCGGGCATGTCGCGCACGCGGCGGGGGGCGCTTCCGCGCAGCTCCTCGGCATAGGCCCGCGCCGCTTCGCGCAGATCGCCCTCGCCGATGCGGTCGATCAGGCCCATCTCGAGCGCCTTCTCCGGCCCGACGGGTGCGCCGGACGCGATCATCTCGCCGGCCGCCTCCAGCCCCACCAGCCGCGGCGTGCGCTGCGTGCCGCCCGCGCCGGGCAGGATCCCCAGGGTGACCTCGGGCAGCCCCAGCTTCGTGCCCGGCATCGCCATGCGCCAGTGGCATCCGAGCGCCACCTCCAGACCGCCCCCAAGGGCGGCGCCGTGGATCGTGGCGAGTACCGGCTTCGGGGCGGCCTCGATGCGGTCGATGACCTCGGGCAGCCACGGGTCGGCGGGGGGCTTGCCGAACTCCGAGATGTCGGCGCCGCCCAGGAACAGGCGGCCCTCGCCCAGGATCACGGCGACCTCTGCGGCATCATCCGCAGTGAAGCGGTCCACCGCTTCGGCCAGCCCGACGCGCACCGCGTGCCCGAGGGCGTTCACCGGCGGGTTCGCGACGGTGATGAAGGCGACGGCGCCCTGGCGATCATAGCTCACGGACATCTCAGCCCTCCTCCTCGGTGGGGGCGGGGCGGCACGCCCCCTGCCCCGTCATCCGTTCCAGCGCGCGCACCGCGCCCATCAGCGCCGGGCCCACGGCCTCGCGCATCCGCGTCTCGTCCAGCAGCTCGGGCAGCGCGCCGGCGGTGAACACCACCGGCTCGGGCACGTCGCGCGGCTGGAACGGCACCGACACGGCGTGGATGCCCGGCGCGAAGTAGCTGGCCGGGTCGGCCACCACGAAGCCGCGCGTGGCCAATTGCCCCGCCGCCTCGGCGCGCACGGCTTCCGCGCGCGCCTGCGTCAGCCCCCGCTCGGCGCCCGCCGCCGCGACGGCGGCGCGGAACGCCTCCGGCCCGAGGGCGGCCAGTAGCGCGTGGCCCGACGAGGCGTCGGTCAGCGGCACCCGGTAGCCCACGTCGAGCCAGAGCGAGGCGACCGCCCGCGGGCGCCAGGTCCGCACGATCAGCATCCGCCCGCCGTCGCGCACGAGCAGCATCGCCATGGTCCCGGTCTCGTCGGCCAGCGCCTGCATCGGCTCGGCGGCCATCGTCACGAAGGGGATCGAAGCGTCCGCCAGGTGCCCCAGCACCAGGAGCGCGGGCCCGGGCCGGTAGCGGTCGGAGCGGCGGGCGTGGGTGAGGTAGCCCAGCGATTGCAGCGTGAAGGTCAGGCGCGAGACGGTGGACTTCGGCAGCCCCGTGCGCTCCGCGATCTCGGCGTTCCCCAGCCCGTCGTCCGAGGCCCGGAACGCGCGCAGCACCGACAGCCCGCGCCCCAGCGCGGTGGCGAAGCGGCGGTCGTCCTCCACGGGGCTCCCCTCGCCCATCACATCGACCCCGGGATCAGGAGCGAGATGATCGGGAACGCCATGATCAGCACCAGCACCAGCACGTCCACGGTCAGGAACCGCAGGATGCCCGCGAAGATGCGCTCGATGTCGACCTCGCGGCCCACCACGTTGGCGATCACGAAGACGTTGAGGCCCACGGGCGGGGTGATGAGGCCGATCTCCAGGAGCTTGATGACGACGACGCCGAACCAGATCAGGTCGAAGCCGTAGGTCTCCACCAGGGGGATCATCAGGGGCAGCGTCAGCACCATGATGCCGATGGGGTCGAGGAACATGCCGAGCAGAAGGTAGATCGCGGCGATGGCGACCAGCAGGACCACCGGGGACAGCTCCGCGTCGGTGACCGCGCCCACGATGTCGCCGGCCACGCCGGTCAGGGCGATGAAGGCCACGAAGATCTTGGCGGCGGCGGCGATCAGGAAGATGGCGGCGGTCTGCACGGCCGTCTCGCGCAGCGCCTCCCAAAGGGCCTTGAAGGTGAGCTTGCGCTGCGCGAAGCCGATCAGGGTCGCTGCGGTGACGCAGACGGCGGCGGCCTCGGTGGCGGTGAAGATGCCGCCGTAGATGCCGCCCACGATGATCGCGAAGAGGGCGACGGCCGGCCAGGCGTCGAGGGCGGCCCGCCCCCGGTCGCGCATGGAGACGCGGGCGTCCGGCACCGGCGCCGCCGCCGGATCGCGCCAGACCCAGATCCAGATCACCAGGAGGAAGCCCAGCAGCGACAGGATGCCGGGCAGGATGCCGGCCAGGAACAGCGAGGAGATCGAGGTCTCGGTGAAGATGCCGTAGATGATGAAGAGGACCGAGGGCGGGATCAGCGAGCCGAGCGTGCCGCCTGCCGCCACGGACGCCGTGGCGAGGCGCTTGTCGTATCCCATGCGCAGCATCTCGGGGCTGCAGATGCGCCCCATGGTCGAGGCGCAGGCGATGGATGACCCGGTGATCGCCGAGAAGCCGCCGCAGCCCACGACGCTCGCCATCGCCACGCCGCCGGGCACGCGGGAGAGCCAGACGCGCGCGGCGTGGTAGATCTTCGTGGTGATGTCGGCGCGGTAGGCGATGTGACCCAGCGCCACGAACAGCGGGATCATCGACAGGTCGTAGGAATGGATCAGGTCGAAGGAGTTCGAGAACACGATCGAGGTCGTCGGCCGGAGCGCGCGCAGCGGCGTGAAGTCCCCGGTGCGGAACGCGAACATCGCGAAGGCCCCCACCGTGGCCACGCCCGCCAGCGCGAAGGCGATGGGGATGCGGATCGCGAGCAGCCCGATCACGGCGGCGAAGGCAATGAGGCCGACAAGGGTGCCGTCCATCACGGCTCTCCCATGAGGTCGGCGGCGTCGTGGGGGGCGTCGAGGTGCCCGCCCGCGCGGATCGTGCGGATGTCCTGCACGGCCATCACCGCGAGGCGGAGCCAGCAGAACGCCATGCCGAGGAGGAACACCACCCGGCCCGGCCATTTCGGCAAGCCCAGCTCGCCGAAGAAGTAGGTGCCCGAATGCAGCGTCTCCCAAGCCTCGCGCCCGCCCGCGTAGATCAAGGGCATCAGCGCCACGCAGCCCGCGAGGCTGCCCGCCACCACGAGGCGGTCCTGCACCCGGCGCGGGAACATCTTCGAGAGGAACTCCACCACGATGTGGGCGCGCGCGGTGGTGGCCGCGGCCAGGGGCAGCACGATGGCGGCGACCATCAGCTCGGCCACCATCACGATGGTGTCGGGGACCGCGCCGCCCATGGTGGCGCGCATCACCACCGACGCGGTGATCAGCACCGCGAGGCCGACGATGGCGATCACCGAGAGGTCGAGCAGCAGGCGTTCGACGCGCGCGAGCATGGCGGCGGTCCTTCCCTAGGGGGTCGGGGCGCCCCGAGGGGCGCCCCCGTTCGGATCAGCGGTCCCAGGGGTACCCTTGGGCGTCGCGCTCCTCGGCGAACTGCGCCAGCAGGCCGCGGTACTCCTCGAGGAGGGCGGCCCCGTCCAGGCCGGCGGCGTTCGCCTGCTCGACCCACTGGTCGACGTACTGCGCGCCCTGCTCCACCAGCTTGTCGCGCTCGGCCGCATCGAGCTCAATGATCTCGACGCCGGCGTCCCGCATGGTTTGGATCGCGGCCTCGTTGTCGGCGGTGATCAGCTCGCCCAGCGTGTCGGCCATGGCGACGCCCGCGTCCTGCAGCGCCTGCTGCACGGCCGGGTCGAGGCCGTCGTAGACGTCCTTGTTCATGAAGATGCCGAGCGCGCCCACCTGGCCCCAGTCGAGCAGGGTGTAGCTGTCGATCACCTCCTGCTGCTTCAGCGCCGCCATCGCGTAGCTGTAGCCCTGGGAGCAATCGAGCAGGCCCGTGTCGAGGCCCTGGTAGGCGTCGTAGATCGACATGGCGACCATGTTGGCGCCGAAATCCTTGAACGTGTCGCCGTAGGCACCGACGCCGCGGACCTTCAGACCCTCGATGTCGTCCGCGGAGCGGATCGCGGCGCCCTTGCAGCCGATGTTCACCTCGGACGTGGTGAAGGTGCCGATGTAGACGAGGTTCTGGTCGGCGAGCTGCTGCTGGATCGCCTCCGAGGAGCGCATCAGCGCGTCGGTGGCGCGCATGCCCACCCAGGCGTCGGCGTTGCGCAGCGGCAGGTCGGCGATGCCGTAGCCCAGCATCTCCTGCGGGAAGTAGACGCCGATCACGGTGCCGAGGTCGGCCACGCCGTCGCCGATCGAGCCGAGCGCTGCGTTCGCCTTGAACAGCGCGCCGCCCCACTGGACGTCGATCTCCACGGCGCCATCGGTGCGGGCCTCCACGTCGTCGACGAAGCTCTGCATGGCCTCGGCGCGGGCGCCGCGGTTCGGGCCGGCCTCGCCGAGGATCAGCTTGGTCTGGGCGGTGGCCGCGCCCGCGGCGAGGACGGCGGCGAGCGCCGTCGCGGTCAGCAGTCTCATGGTGTTCTCCCTCTCCCCGCAATTCCACTGTGCGGAACTGCGTTTCATAAATGCGACGCTAGTCGACCACCCTCCCCCTTGGCAACCGCGATCCGCGGCGTCGGCGGATGCGCGCGCGGATCGCCCCCTGTTGCGCCCGCGCCGCACTTGGCGGGCGGCGTGCCCCGCCACCCCGGTGCGCAGGCGGAAACCCGCGGCCCGGAGGCGCGGGTCTCCGCCGCTATCGCCTAACACGAGCCGCGCATGGCCTTTCAGCGCCGCCGGGCCCATTGTGGAGGGGTGCGGTGACCGGGCATTCAGCCCCGGTCCTTTCATTCCACGGAGACATCCCATGAAGTTCACCATCCCGGCGCTCGCCGCGGCCACCCTGCTCGCCGCCTGCCAGCCCGGCGCCCTCGTCGACAGCGACGTGGAACGCGGCATCGCCGGCGCCGCCGCCGGCTACGGCGTGGCCAAGGCCATCGACGGCAACGCCGACCGCGGCGCCATCATCGGCGGCCTGGCCGGCGTGTACTGCGACGACGCCGGCATCTGCACGCGTCCGCGCAACTGATCCCCCGCGCCGTCCGCCCCCCGAAGGGGCGCGGGCGGCGCTACCGACCCCGCAGGCGCCGCAGGACCCCCGGCGCGCGCCGCAGCACCCCCGTGTAGAGCCGGTAGAGCGCGGCGGAGCGGAACACCGCGCCGCGCACCCGCGCCATCGGCGTCCGGGGCCGCGCCAGCAGCGCCTCGATCACCCGCCGCTTCCGCCCCGCCCGCTCCGCGTCCCCCCGCACGGCCTCGGCCTCCGCGAACAGGGCCTGCCACGCGTTGTAGCGCGCGTGCCAGCTCAAGGCGTCCCGCCGCGCGAGGCTCTCGCCCCGCAGCCGCGCCAGCAGCGCCCGGTCCCCCGCCAGCCGCCGCAGCGCCGCCTCGAACGCCGCCGCCTCGCGGGGCAGGACGAAGTCCAACCCTTCCGGCCCCAACACCTCGCGCGCGACGCCCACGTCCGTCGTGACCACCGCCGCGCCCGCGGCCATCGATTCTAGCAGCGGGTTCGGCGTGCCCTCGGCGCGCGAGGTGCAGGCGTAGACGTCCACGCCCCGGTAGAAGGCGGGCATCGCTTCGGGCGCCACCTGCGGCCCCTGCCGGTCGGCCACGCGCGCTTGGGCCAGCCCCTCCCGCTCCAGGGGCGCCATCGCGGGGCGGAACACCCCGTGGAAGCCCTTGAAGTCGGGTGCGATGTTGCCACCCCAGGCGCTGTCGCCCACCCAGGCGACTTGCAGGGGACCGCCGCCCCCACCGTCCCCCGGCGCGAAACGGCCCGTGTCCACGCCGTCCACGAGCACGTGCCCTGGGTCCGGCAGATGCGGCGTCGCGCGGTAGAGCGCCCGCAGCCGCTCCGACGACACCGCCACGAGGTCCGCCACCGCGAAGGGATCGCCGAGCGAGAGGAGGTCGGCGGGGTCGCGGTACACCTCGTCGAACACCACCACCGCCGAGACCCGCTCGGCCATTGCGGCGGCCGCCCGCGGCCCCAGCATCTCCAGCGCGGCCACGAGGTCGAAGCGCCAGAGGAAGACGTGGAGCTCCGACCATTCCAGCGCCGCCCGCAGCGCGGCGGGCCGCCCCACCCAATCCGCACGGCCCAGGAGCCGGACCTCGTGGCGGCCCCCGTCCTGCGCCGCGGCCTGAGCCGCGATCTGGCGGGCGACGTTGTGCACCGACCAGCCGGGCACGTCGAAGACGAGGAGGATGCGCATGGCCGCTGCGTAGCACCGCGCCGCCCTCGCGTCCTCCGCCCATTGCGCGGCGCCGGGCGGATGCGTATCCGGGCCGCCGCACCCGACAGGAGCCCCGGCCCGCCCGTGACCATGCCCGCCCCCACCGATGCCGCCGCGCGCCCCCGCGTGCTGATGCTCGCGGACGTGCCCGACTGGGCGTTCGGCAGCATCGCCCGCGAGGTGGCCCGGCACCGGAGCGCGGGCCTCGCGGTTACGATCGACCACGCCGGGCGCTTCCGGGGCGACGCCCCCGCGATGCTGCGCCGCTGCTTCCTCGAGGAGCCGTTCGACGTCGTGCACGTATTCTGGCGCGACGACCTGCGCGCGATGCTGCGCCCCCTCGCGATCCGCCGCGCCGCCGCCGCCGCCGGATTGGGCCGTACCGCCACCGTGGCGGCGATGTGCCGCCCCGTGGTGACCACCTCCGTCTACGACCACCTCCATCTGGACGACCCCGAGGCGCTGGCGTCCCGCGCGGAGGCCCTCCACTTCGCCCACGCCTACGCCGTGTCCTCGCCCGTCCTCGACCGCCTCTACCGCGCCGAGCCCGGCCTGCCGCCACCCGACGCGGTGCTGCCCGACGGCGTGGACACCGCCCACTTCGCACCCGGCGACCGTGCGCCCGAGGGGGACGGCCCGCTGCGCGTGGGCTGGGTCGGCAACTCGCTCTGGGGCGAATCGCACGGGCACCGCGACGCCAAGGGCCTGCGCACCGTGCTGCGCCCCGCGATGGCGCGGCTGGAGGCCGACGGCGTGGCCGCCGAGCTCGCCCTCGCCGACGCCTCGGAGCGCCGCCGCGACCGCGCCGAGATGGCCGGGTACTACCGCGGCCTCGACGTGCTGGTCTGCGCCTCCGCGGTGGAGGGCACGCCGAACCCGGTGCTCGAGGCGATGGCCTCGGGCGTGGCCGTCGTGTCCACCGACGTCGGGATCGTGCGCGAGGCGCTCGGGCCGGACGGCGCCCCCTTCGTGGTGGAGCGCACGCCCGAGGCCGTGGCCGGCGCCCTCGCCCGGCTGGCCGGGGACCGCGCGCTCCTGTCCGCGCAGAAGCGCATGCTCCACGCCCGCGCGGCGGACTGGGACTGGAGCCGGCGCACCGGGGGCTGGGACGCCTTCTGGGACGCGGCCCGCACCCGCGCCCGCGACCCCCGCCTCGCCCGCGCGCGGCGCCTCCGGCTCGAGGCGCTCGCCGCCGGCATCGTGCCCGAGAACCCCCTCGGCCGCAGCCTCGCGGGCCTGCTCGCCGCCTCCGAGGCGGGCGCGGCCGAGACCCTGCGCGCGCAGCTCGTGGGCCGCCCGCGCCTGCGCCGCTTCGCCGACCGCATCCGGGGCCGCGCATGAGCGGGGCGTGGACGGGCCGGCGCTTCGCGATCCTGATGCCGTGGGGCCGCGTGGGCAGCAACCTCGTGGTCGGCGTGTTCAACGAGGCGGCGGGCGTGCCGCTCCTGAACGAGCCCACAACGCGCATCCGCGGCACCGCCGCGGCCGTGGGCCCGTTCGCCGCCGACCGCGAGCAGCTCGACTTCCTCGCCGCCTTTCCCGCGCCGGCGGACTTCGTGAACGGCGACCCCGCCGTCGGGGTGGCGGGCGTCAAGCTCACGCACACCTCGTTCCTGTCGCCCATGGGGGCCTACGAGGCCCTCGCCGCGGGCGGCTACCGCATCGCCGCGATGGACCGCCGCGACCACCTGCGCGCCGCCGTATCGCAGCTGCGCGCCGAGCAGCGCCGCGCGGACAAGGGCGGCCGCCGCGGCGCCTGGGCCGTGAAGGCCGGCGAGCGCAAGCCCGGTCCCACAGCGCTCGACCCCGCGCTGCTGCTGCACCGCGCCGGCGCCTTCGAGATCCGCTCGCGCGCGATGCACGACTACCTCGCCGCACTGATCCCGGCGGAGCGCGTGATCCACGTGGAGTACGCCGATCTCTCGGCCGACCCCGAGGGTACGATCCGCGGCATCGCCGACCACGTCGGCGTCGCGCTGCCCGACCGCTTCGCGCTGCCCCACCGCAAGGCGACCAGCGACGACCTGCGCGAGGACGTGCTCAACTACGACGAGGTTCGCGCCGCCGCCGCTGGCACACCGTTCGAGCGGTTCCTGGACGACTGAGGCTACCGCCCCCGCCCGGTCAGCCGCCGCACCCGGTCCAGCGCCCCCGGCAGCCGCGCCGACGCCCCCCGGAACAGCGCCGCCGCCGCCGGGTTCACGGCCACCAGCCGCCGCAGATGCTCCGCCGCCCGCCGGGGCCGGGCGTGGAACGCCGCGATCCGCTCGCCGCCGTCGCGCCCGGCCCGCGCGTCCGCGAGGAAGCGTCGCCAGAGCGGCCAGCGGCTCTCCCACGACAGCCCGTCGCGGCGCTCGGCGTTCTCCGCTCCCATCGCGCGCAGCAGGCCGCGGTCCGCCTCCAGCCGCCCCAGCGCCGCCGCCATCGCCTCGACGCTCCGCGGCACGATCATCGCCTGCCCCAGCGGCCCCGCCATGTCGCGCACGATGCCGACGTCCGTGGACACCACCGCCCGCCCCGTGGCCATCGCCTCGAGCACCGGGTTGGGCGTGCCCTCCATGGCCGAGGCGCAGACGAGCACGTCGATCTCCCGGAAGAAGCCCGGCATCTCCGCGCGGGCTCGCGGCGCCGTCGCCGCATCCGCGAGCATCAGCTCCACCGCGCGGCCTTCGGCGCGCAGCCGCTCCACGGCCGGGCGCAGGATCGATTGGAGGCCCTTGGGATCGCCCAGGTCGGCGTGCCACGCGCTGTTGCCGGCCCAGCCCACCCGCAGGGGTCCGTCGGGATTGGGGGGCGCCGGCGGAAAGGCGGCGAGGTCCACGCCGTCGGGCAGCCGGTGCCCGGGCGCGGGCAGGTGCGGCGCCGCCGCGTAGAGCCGCTCCAGCGTCCCCGAGGCCGCGGCCACCGCGTCGCTCGGGGCGAAGGGATCGCCATGGCGCAGGAGATCGGCGGGCTCGTGCCAGAGGTGGTCGTAGATCACGGTCGCCACCGCCGGGCGGTCCGGCCCCGCCATCACCCCGCGCTCCGACCGCCGCAGCGCATCGAGGAAGTGCGGCAGGTGGAAGCGCCAGAGGAACACCAGCACGTCGTGGGCGCGGGCGATCCCGGCGGCCCGGCCCGGGCGGGCGAACCACTCCGCGTGGGCGATCGAGGCGACGACGTGGCCTTCGTCCGCCACCCGCGCCACGTTGCGCGCCACGTTGTGCAGCGCCCAGCCGTCCACGTCGTGGAACAGCGCGATGCGGAGCGGTCGGTCGGCAGCCATGGACGGCCCCCTAGAGCGGATCGCCGGCGGACCCAAGGGCGCCGATCAGCCGCCCACCACGACGTCCGCCGCCCGCGATCCCTCGCGCACCAGCCGGGCGTTCGGCAGGTCGTTGCCGTCGATCTTGGCGGCCCGCGCTTCGGGCGGGAGCGCGGCCCACCGCCGCTCCAGCCGCCGCCGCAGCTCCGCCTCGGGCACCCGCAGCATCACCGCGAGGTCCCACGGCCCGAGGTCGCGCCAGCCGGGCGCGTCCAGCAGCAGCCAGTTGCCCTCCACCACCACGATGCGCGCCTCGGCGGGCACCACGCGGGCGGCGGCGTCGCTCGCCTCGCGGGCGCGGTCGAACACCGGCACGAACACCTCCTCGCCCGCCCGCACCGCCGCCAGCACGCGGCGCAGGCCGCCCACGTCGAACGTCTCGGGCGCACCCTTGCGGGGCAGCAGGCCCCGCGGCCCCAGCACCGCGTCGTCCAGGTGGAACCCGTCCTGCGCCACCAGCGCGCCCTCGTTCCCGAGCAGCGCCACGGCCGCCTCCGCCAGCGTGGACTTGCCCGAGGCGGGCGGCCCCACCACCGCGGCCACCACGCGCCGCCCGGGCAGCGCGCGCAGGCGCGCCGCCAGCGCCCCGGGGGTCATCGCGTCCTCGTGCCCGTGGATCATGCTCGCCCCTCCCGCCCGCACCCAAGCCGCCCGCGCTCCCGGGATCAAGGCGCCATCGCGCGACCGATCGCCACGATATGTCACTGCGATTGCCTAAAATGGCCTTTGGGCGCATAACGCGTCCATGGATCAGGTCAACCTCCCCGAGCGCGTCGCGCCCCGCCCCTCCGGCGCGAATCAGCGCCAGGCGGCGGACCACAACGCGCGCCTCGTGCTCTCGTCGCTGCACCGCCACGGCCCCACCCCGGCGGCCGAGCTGGCGCGGCGCACGGGGCTGACCGCGCAGGCGGTCTCGGGCATCGTTCGCCGCCTCGAGGACGCCGGGCTGGTGGAGCGGGGCGAGCCCCTGCGCGGGCAGGTCGGCAAGCCCCGCGTCCCGGTGGCCGTGCGCGGCGCGGGCGCCTGGGCGATCGGCGTGCGCGTCGGGCGCGCCGGCGTCGAGGCGCTGGCGATGGACCTTGCGGGCCGCGTCCACGCCCGCCGCGAGGCCGCGTGGGAGGCCCCCCTGCCCGGCCCGCTCGACGCCTTCCTCCGCCGCGCCGTGCCCGAGCTGCAGGCTGAAGCCGAACGGTCCGGGCTGGAGCCCGGGCGCCTGTGCGGCTCGGGCGTGGCGATGCCCTGGCAGGTCTGGGCCTGGCGCGACGGTCGCGCCGCGGGCGCCTGGCCCGCCGGCGCCGACCCCCAGGCGCTCTGGGCCGGGTACGACCTCGCCGCCCGCCTGCGCGCGCTCGCGGGTGCCCCCGCGATGCTGTGCAACGACGCCACCTCGGCCGCCCGCGCCGAGCTGGCCTGGGGGCCGCCCCGCCCCCAGCGCGACTGGTTCCACGTCCACGTCGGCACCTTCGTGGGCGGCGGCGTGGTGCTCGACGGGCGCGTGCGTGACGGGCGGCAGGGCAACGCCGGCGCCTTCGGCTCGCTGTCCTCGGGCGGCGGCGTGCTGATCGACCGTGCCTCGCTGTTCCGCCTCCACGCCGACCCGGCCCGCGACGCCGAGGACCGCTGGCTCGACCGCGCCGGCCCCGCGCTGGCTCAGGCCGCGCTCGACGTCTGCGCGGTGATCGACTTCGAGGCGGTGGTGATCGACGGCGCCTTCGAGCCCGCCCTGCGCGACCGCCTTGTGGACCGGGTGCGCTCCGAGATGCCGGGGCTGGACGCCCGCGGCCTCCTGCGCCCCGTGATCGAGCCGGGCACCCTCGGCGCCCCGGCCCGCGCTCTCGGCGCGGCGACGGCGGCGCTGGAGCGCGCGCACCTCCTGGTGGGCTGACCCGCGTTCTCGCTGCACTGCGGCGAAAGGGGGTTCACAACGCGGTCCCGCCGTGCATTCCTCCGCGCGACCGCCGGGGTTCCCCGCCGGTCCGACCCAAGGATAAGCCACGGAGCGATCCATGACCCTCCTACGCCTCGCCGCCCTGCCCCTCGCCACCACGCTCGCCCTCGCCGGCGCAGCCGGGGCCCAGGGCCGAGACGCCATCCGCATCGTCGGTTCCTCGACGGTGTTCCCCTACACCCAGGCCGTCGCCGAGCAGTTCAGCAACGTCTCGGGCTTCGCCTCGCCCATCGTGGAGTCCACCGGCACCGGTGGCGGCATGAAGATCTTCTGCGAGGGGGTCGGCGCCAACACCCCCGACATCACCGGCGCGAGCCGCGCCATGAAGGCCTCCGAATACGAGCTGTGCCAGGCGGGCGGCGTCACCGACATCACCGAGGCGCTGATCGGCTTCGACGGCCTCTCGATCGCCCAGGCCCAGGCCAGCACCAACGCCTACGACCTCGGGCTGGACGACATCTACCTCGCCCTCGGCGCCCAGGTGCCCGTGGAGGGCGAGTGGGTCGACAACCCGTACCGGCGCTGGTCCGAGATCGACCCCGCGCTGCCCGACGCCGAGATCCTGGTCTACGGCCCGCCGCCCACCTCGGGCACCCGCGACGCCTTCGTGGAGCTGGCCATGCACGCCGGCTGCGAGATGCTGCCTTACGTCGAGGAGAACGGCTTCGACCACGAGTGGGTGGTCGAGAACTGCTCGCGCATGCGCACCGACGGGCCCTTCGTGGAGGCCGGCGAGAACGACAACCTGATCGTCCAGCGCCTGAACGCCGACCCCGACGCCCTGGGCATCTTCGGCTACTCGTTCCTCTTCGAGAACCTCGACACCCTGCAGGGCGTCACCATCGGCGGCACGGAGCCCTCGCCCGAGACCATCGCCGACAAGAGCTACCCGATCTCGCGGCCCCTCTACTTCTACGTCAAGAACGCCCACCGCGGCGTGATCCCGGGGCTCGACGAGTTCCTGGAGGAGTACATGGACGACGACGCCGTGGCCGAGGGCGGATACCTCTCGGAGCGCGGGCTGGTGCCGCTCGACGACGACGCGCTGGCGGCGCTGCAGGACGCGGTGCTCGACGCCGAGCCCATGGAGGCCCCGGCCCAGTGACCCCGGGCCAGTGACCCGGCCGCGCCGCCGTGCCCGCGAAATGGGCACACGGCCTTGACGCCCCCTCCGCCGCTCCCGCATGGGGGCGGCGGAACCCCGTCCAGGAGGCCCCATGACCGGCCTGGCCTTTCTCGTGCTCTTCCTCGCCGCCCTCGCGGGCTACGCGATGAACCGCCGCGCCGCCGCCGCGATCCGCGGACGCGGCGCCGCGCTGCACTCCCTTCCCGGCTCCCACGGCCTCTATGCGGCGCTCGGCACCCTCGTCCCCCTCCT
This sequence comes from Jannaschia sp. W003, assembly GCF_025144335.1. Lineage (NCBI taxonomy): Bacteria > Pseudomonadati > Pseudomonadota > Alphaproteobacteria > Rhodobacterales > Roseobacteraceae > Jannaschia > Jannaschia sp. W003. Next base: position 66,218 of record NZ_CP083539.1, on the reverse strand, counting down.
GGTCCTGATCCTCGTCTGGCTCGGGCTGGAGGGCGCCGCGATCCAGTGGGCCACCCTCGGCGGCCTGCCCGACGGCACCCTCGACGGCCTCGGGGACGGCGAGCGCGCGCTCGTCCTTGCCGAGATCCAGAGCATCGCCGCGGGCCAGGTCTTCGGCACGCCCGAGCCGTGGAAGCTCGCCGCCGCCGAACGGCTCCAGTCGCTCCACGCCCTGTCCGGCTGGCTCCTGCTCGCCGCCACCGCCGCGCTCGCGGCCGTGCTCCTGTGGCGCTTCCGGCGCACCGTCGCCCCCGCCTTCCGCGCCCGCCACGGCGTGGAGCGCATCGTCTCGGGGCTGATGATCTTCTGCTCCGTGGTGGCGATCTTCACCACCGTGGGCATCGTCGCCGCGCTCCTCTTCGAGAGCATCCGCTTCTTCTCGATGGTGCCCGTCACCGAGTTCCTGTTCGGCACCAACTGGGAGCCGCAGATCCCGCTGCGCGCCGACCAGATCGCCGCCGAGGGCGCCTTCGGCTGGCTGCCCGTGATCCTGGGCACCCTCGTGATCACCGTGGTGGCCCTCGTGGTGGCGGTCCCCGTGGGCCTGATGTCGGCCATCTACCTCAACGAGTTCGCGCCCCGCGCCGTGCGGCAGGTCGCCAAGCCCGTGCTCGAGATCCTCGCCGGCGTGCCCACCGTCGTCTACGGCTTCTTCGCGATCCTCGTGGTGGCCCCCGCCCTGCGCTCCTCGGGGCAGGCCTTGGGCATCGACGTCGCCCCCAACACCGCGCTGGCCGCCGGCGGCGTCATGGGCATCATGCTGATCCCCTTCATCTCGTCGTTCGCCGACGACGCCCTCTCGGCCGTCCCCCGCGCCTTGCGCGACGGCGCCCTCGCTCTCGGCGCCACGCGGGCCGAGACGATGACGCAGGTGCTGTTCCCGGCCGCCATCCCCGGCATCGTCGGCGGCGTGCTCCTCGCCGTCAGCCGCGCCATCGGCGAGACCATGATCGTGGTCATGGCCGCCGGCCTCATGGCCCGCATGACTGTGAACCCGCTGGAATCCGTCACCACCGTCACCGTCCAGATCGTGACCCTGCTGATCGGCGACACCTCGTTCGACAACCCCAAGACCCTGGCCGCCTTCGCGCTCGGGCTCATGCTCTTCATCGTGACCCTAGCGATCAACGTGCTCGCCCTGCGCATCGTGCGCCGCTACCGCGAGGCCTACGACTGACATGACCGACGCCGCCGAGTCCGCCCCCGCCCGCACCACCACCGACGCCGTGCGCGCCTCGCTCGGGCGCCGCCACCGCCGGCAACGCACTCTCAAGGGCTTCGGCATCGCCGCCATCGCCTTTGCCTTCCTGATGCTGGCCCTGCTCGTCGGCTCGCTGGTCCTCTCGGGCTGGACCGCCTTCGTGGAGACGCGCCTCACCTACGAGGTCTTCCTCGACCCCGAGGAGATCGACCCCGCGCGCCTGCCCCGCGGTGGCTTCGACGACGTGGCCGAGGTCTCCCTCGCCGCCCTCCTCGGCGAGGACGGCACCGACCGCGCCACGAAGCGCGCCGTGGCCGAGATCCTCTCCGACGGCGCCCAGTTCCAGATCCGCGACATGGTGGTCGCCGACCCCTCGCTGATCGGCCAGACGGTGCGCGTGTCGGTCCCCGTCTCGGACCCCTTCGACCAGTTCGCCAAGGGCGCCATCGACCGCGACACCCCCGAGCGGAACCGCCGCGTCGACGACCGCGGCATCGCCTGGTTCGACACGCTGGAGGCGGCCGGCGCCGTCGAGCGCGGCTTCGCCTGGGGCCTCTTCACCAACGCCGACTCGCGCTTCCCCGAGCTGGCGGGCCTGCGCGGCGCCATCGTGGGCAGCGCTTGGGCGCTGCTGGTCTGCTTCCTGATCTCCTTCCCGCTCGGCATCGGCGCCGCGATCTACTTGGAGGAGTTCGCGCCCCGGAACCGCGTCTCGGACTTCATCGAGGTCAACATCAACAACCTCGCCGCCGTGCCCTCGGTGGTGTTCGGCCTGCTGGCCCTCGCCGTCTTCATCGGCTGGTTCGGCCTGCCCCGCTCCGCCCCCTTCGTGGGGGGCCTGACGCTGGCGCTGATGACCATGCCCACCATCATCATCGCCACCCGCGCCGCCCTCAAGGCCGTGCCCCCCTCGATCCGCGAGGCCGCCCTCGGCATCGGCGCCTCGCGCCATCAGGTCGTGTTCCACCACGTGCTGCCCCTCGCCATGCCCGGCATCCTCACCGGCACCATCATCGGCCTGGCGCAGGCCCTAGGCGAGACCGCGCCGCTGCTGCTCATCGGCATGAACGCCTTCATCACCTCGGCGCCCGCCACGCCGTTCGATCCCTCCACCGCCCTGCCCACTCAGATCTTCATCTGGGCCGACAGCCCCGAGCGCGGCTTCGTCAGCCGCACCTCGGCGGCGATCCTCGTGCTCCTGGGCTTCCTCGTGGCGATGAACGCCGTCGCCATCTTCCTGCGCTCCAAGTTCGAGCGCCGCTGGTGACCCTTCAGGAGACCGCCCCCGTGCCCGACACCGCGACCCCGGACATCAAGATCAGCGCCCGCGGCGTCGACGTCTTCTACGGCGCGACCCACGCCATCAAGGACGTCTCCGTCGAGATCGAGGACAAGACCGTCACCGCCTTCATCGGCCCCTCGGGCTGCGGCAAGTCCACGTTCCTGCGCTGCCTGAACCGCATGAACGACACCATCGACATCGCCCGCGTCGAGGGCGACATCCGCCTCGACGGCGAGGACATCTACGCCCGCGACATCGACCCGGTGCAGCTGCGCGCCCGCGTCGGCATGGTGTTCCAGAAGCCCAACCCCTTCCCGAAGTCGATCTACGACAACGTCGCCTACGGCCCCCGCATCCACGGCCTGGCCCACGGCAAGGCCGAGCTCGACGCCATCGTCGAGAAGTCCCTGCGCCGCGCGGCCCTCTGGAACGAGGTCAAGGACCGCCTCGACGCCCCCGGCACCGGCCTCTCGGGCGGCCAGCAGCAGCGCCTGTGCATCGCCCGCGCCGTGGCCACCTCGCCCGAGGTGCTGCTCATGGACGAGCCCTGCTCCGCGCTCGACCCCATCGCCACCGCGCAGGTCGAGGAGCTGATCGACGAGCTGCGCGAGCGCTTCTCGGTGGTGATCGTGACCCACTCCATGCAGCAGGCCGCGCGCGTCAGCCAGAAGACCGCGTTCTTCCACCTGGGCGACCTGGTGGAGTTCGGCGAGACCGGCGCGATGTTCACGGCGCCCTCGGACCCGCGCACCGAAAGCTACATCTCCGGGAGGATCGGATGACCCAACCCCGCCACATCGCCAGCGCCTTCGACCGCGACCTGAAGGCCATCAAGGGACAGGTCGCCGCCATGGGCGAGGCCGTCGCCGCCGCCATCGGGGACGCGGCCACCGCCTACGCCACCATGGACGCCGAGCTGGCCGCGCGCACCCGCGCCGGCGACAAGCGCATCGACGCCATGGAGGAGGCGATCAACGAGGAGGCCGCCAAGCTGATCGCCCTGCGCCAGCCCATCGCCACCGACCTGCGCACCGTGCTCGCGGTGTTCCGCATCTCCTCGGCCCTAGAGCGCATCGGCGACTACGCCAAGAACATGGCCAAGCGCACCGAGATCCTGATCGGCATGCCCCCGGCCGAGAACGCCCCCGCGCTGCGCCGCATGGCCCGCGAGGTCGAGGCGATGCTGCGCGACGTGCTCGACGCCTACGACCGCCGCGACGCCGACCTCGCGGCGCAGGTGCGCGCCCGCGACGAGGAGGTCGACCAGCTCTACAACGGCCTCTTCCGCGAGTACCTCACCTACATGATGGAGGACCCCCGCTCGATCACGGCCTGCATGCACATGCACTTCATGGCCAAGAACATCGAGCGCATGGGCGACCTGGTCACCGGCATTGCCGAGCAGATCATCTACCTCGTGACCGGCGAGATGCCGGCCGAGGAGCGCACCAAGGCCGACATGACGAGCGTGGCGGAGAAGTAGCCTACGGGCCGGGCGCGCGGCCCAGTCCCGCGCTGAACCGCTCCGACGCCGCCCCGGCCTCGCGCATCAGCGCGTCGAAGTCGTCGGGCGGCCGGCCGTTCTCCAGCATCCCCCGGAACGTCGCGTAGGCGTCGGTCCGGCTGCCGTAGGCGCGCTTCGTCGCCTCGTCGTTCACCCACGCCAGCACGATGATCCGCGCGCCGCTGTCGAAGCGGAAGAACAGGCGGTACTGCTGGAAGAACTTGGCCCGGAACCAGTGGCGGCGCCCGTCCCCGAGCGTCCCGCCCTGCCGGAACGCCGCGGCGCCCGGATCGGCCGGGATCGCGACGGTCGCCAACTTCAGGATCGCCGCCAGCCGCTTCGCGCAGTTCCGGCGGCGCCACCCCTCCGGATCGCGCGCCCGCCGGGCCTCCACCTCCTCGATCAGCGCCTCGAGCTGGTCGAGGAACAGGGGATGCGCGTAGATCGACCACCCACCGACCACCAGCGGCGGCGCGTCGGTCATTCGTCGTCTGGCGACAGCGGCGCGTCGAGGTCCACGTCCACATCCCCCACCAGCGCCTCGAGCCGGTCGCGCAGCGCTCCGTCGAAGGCCCGGAGCCGATCGGGACGGGCCCGGATATCGGCCTCGACCAGGTCGAGGAACGGCGCAAGCGCGGGATCGTCCTCCCCTGCCCGGACGGGCTCGATGTAGACCCGTCCGTCCTCCGCGGTGCGGTAGCGGATGCGGTCGCCCTTGCCGAGCTTCAGCTGCCGGCGCACTCCGGCGGGCACGGTCGTCTGGTACCGGTCGGTAAGCTTCGAGATGTCCTGCGCGATCACGGGGAGCCTCCGGCGAACGGGTCTGTTGCAACGTGCAACAGGTAATGCGTCTGCATTACCCGGTCAAGCCGGCCCACTCCGCGAACTGCGGCCCCCGTCTTCGTTCCGAAAATACCTCGGGGGAGGCGCCGAAGGCGGCGGGGGCAGAGCCCCCTCCCCCCGCAGCAACGTCGCACAGCCCATCGGGGCCCCGGATCGAGTCCGGGGCGGCCGGAAGGCTACGCCTTCCGCCCGAACTGCGCCTCAAGGAACATCTCGAACGCCGCCTCCAGGTCGGCCCGCCCCGCGGTATCGAGGAACTCTAGTTGGATCGTCCGGTTCATGCGCCGCATCTTCATCCCCCGCTGGTGGCGCGGCCCCTTGAACACCGTCTCCTTGCCCCGCCGGTCCGTGGGCTTGGCCACCACCGCGCGCAGGCGCCGCAGCACGGCGGCGGGGTCCAGCCCCTTGCCCTCGGCGGCGATCGCGCGCGCCTCCGCGAGGATCGCCTCGCGCTCCGGCCCGCGCCCGAGGTGAGGCTTCAAGCTGCGCGCATGGGCCTCCCGCACGTCGCGGATCGACCCGAACGCGGCCACGATCTCGTCGGGCAGCTTGGCGAGCTGCAGGTAGCGCGACAGCCAGGCGTCCGAGACCTCCAGCCGCTGCGCCATGTCGCGCTGGCGGCCGCCGTAGTAGAGCCGCAGCGCCTCGGCGTAGTCGCGCGCGCGCTCGTAGTCCGAGATATCCTCGCGGTCGCGGTTCTCGATGTCGGCGAGGCGGAACGCCTCCTCGTCCGTGAGGTCGCGCACCTCCACGAGGTACCGCATCTGCGGGAAGTTGTGCGCCCGCAGCCACGACACCGCGAAGTGCCGCCGCGCCCCGCACACGACCTCGTACGGCACCGCGTCGTCCCCGGTCGCCCGCACCACGGCGGGAAACTCCTGCCGGCCCTGGCTCTTGATGCCGTCGATCAGGTCGCGGCAGTTGTCCTCCGTCAGGAGCTCGTAGGCCCGGTTGTGGCGCGCCCACATGCGGCACTGGGCCGGGTCCACCCAGCGCAGCGTCTTCTCCTCGATCTCGCCCGACAGCCGCTCGCCCACCCGCGTGGAGCGCGCGAGGAAGCGGGCGCCCCCCCGGCCCTCCTTGGCGGGCGAGTCCCCCAGCCCCGACAGCACGTCGTCGAACACCGCATCGTGCCTCTTGCTCACAGCACGCCCTCCTTGCGCAGCGGCCCGTGGTGGCTGGGCCAGGTCTTGCGGATCAGCGTCTCCACCTCGCGCCCCACCGCGTCGAGATAGACGCGGCACCGCTTGTGGGTCTCGGTGCGCGTGCCCGGCCCCGTCATCTCGTAGACCGTCCCGAGGTTCGCGGTGGCGTTGTCGATCTCCGCCGAGTCCTTGAGGATGCTCGTGAGCATGTCCTGGGGGAAGACCGCGTCCATCATCCGCTTGATGGCCACGTGGGCGGACTTGCCGTCGTTCATCTTGGTGGCGAGGATCTTCACGAAGCTGTAGTCGCGCTGCCCCCCGTGGCGGGCGATCTCGCCCAAGGTCGCCCCCATCATCTTCAGGAAGTGCGCCGTCGAGGCGAAGTCGATGTTGTTGGGCGGCGCAGGGACGAGCAGCGCGGTCGCCGCGCGCAGGACCGACAGCGAGATCATCCCGAGCGCGGGCGGCGGATCGAGCAGGATCACGTCGAAGCCGCCCGCGATGCTGTCGACCCCCTCGCGCAGGCGGTCCAGCACCAGCGTCTGCTCGCGCGCCATTCGGGCCGCGAACTCGTACTCGGCATCGTAGAGCCCGAGGTTCGCGGGGATCAGCGCGATGCCCGGCCAGTATGTCGCCCGCAGCGCGTAGCGCAGGTCGCGCGGCCCCCCGTGGCGGAAGAACGGGTAGAGCGTGTCCTCGGTCTCGTCGACGTCCACGTCGGGGTTCAGCCCGAACATCGCCGTGGAGCTGGCCTGGCTGTCGCAGTCGATCACGCAGACTCGGTAGCCGCGCAGGGCGAGGTACTGGGCGAGGTGCGTCACCAGCGTGGACTTGGCCACGCCGCCCTTGAAGTTCTGGACCGCCAGAACGCAGGGCGGGTCGCCCTCGGCGCGCCAGGGGCGGGTGCCGAACACGTCGCGCATCCGGTTCACGTCCGCGAGGGAGTAGCCGAGCCGCCGTCCCGTCTCGGGGTTCTTCTCGGGCTCGGGCAGGCGCCCGTCCCCTTCCGCGTCGCGGATCGCCTTCTCGGTGCGCCCCGCCATCTCCGCGGCCGTGCGCACGTTGAAGCTGAGGTCCAGCCGCTTCGCCGTGCCCGGCGCATAGAGCCGCTCGCGCAGGCGGTCGATCACCACCTCCGCACGCCGCGCGATGCGGTCCAGCTCCTCGAGCCCCACCGTGTCCATGTCCTGCTCCGCCCGTATTTTTTCCACAGGATGCGGGGCGGTGGCGCCGGCGGCAAGTGCGAACATGGGCGTGAGGGGGCCGGAAAACCGGAAGCCGACGCACGGAGGCCACAGGTGCGAACGTCGCCGTGGGCCGGGCCGGGGCCACGGGCACCCTGCCCCGAATCCCCAGCGAAGCGAACCCCCGCGGTTCAGTGTTCTGGGATTCCCTGTTCTCGGGCCCCAACCCCCTGCCCCGTTTAGGCAAATCGCCCCATTCCTTACGCCTCGGGTGCGATGGCCTACGTCCGGGGTGCGCTGGCGCTACGCCTCGGGTGCGAGGGCTTACGTTTCGGGCGCCAACCGACTCGGGGCCTGTGGAAAACCCCTGTATGGGCACGAATCGGGAGCGTTCCGGAGTCAAGACGTTTCACTTTGCGCCCCTCCACCGCGCGCACCCACCCGATTTGTAAGCTTACGTTCAGGGTTCCCCGGACCCGCTGGACGGACCGCCTCCCGCCCGATACGTTACGCGCAACGCTTACGCATGTAAGGGACGCGCGTATCCCATGGCCGACCTGAAGCCCTACCGCACCCTCGACGCCCGCCCCTCGGCGGACACCTTGGTGAAGCCCGGCGAGCTGGTGGACGTGGTCGAGGTCACGCCCCTCACCCTCGCCGACCGGCGCATCTACAACCTCCTGCTCGAGAACGCCTGGGACAGCATCGACCGCCCCGTCACCCACGTGATCGCCAAGTCGCTCCTGCGCGGCTCGCACAACTCCAACGACCGCATCGGCCCCTCTCTGGAGCGGCTCATGTCCGCGATTGTGCGCGTCGAGGTCGTCTGGGACGGCGAGCCGGCGGTGGAGCGCGTGCAGCTCCTCGGGGGCAACGTTGAGACCCACCGCTCCGATGGCATGCTGGAATACGAGATCCCCGCGCGCCTGCGCCGCATCATCGCCAACTCCACCGTGTTCGCGCGGCTCCAGCGCGAGGTTATGTTCGCGCTGACCTCGAAGTACGCGCTCACGCTCTACGAGATGGTGCAGAAGCGCGGCAACCTGCGCTGGCGCTCCTCGGAGCGGTTCACCCTCGATGAGCTGCGCGGCATCCTCGGCGTGCCCAAGGGCAAGCTGGCCTCCTGGTCCAACCTCAAGCTCCGCGCCATCGACCCCGCCGTGGCCGAGGTGAACGCCCTGTCGGACTACGTGGTCGAGATCGCCCCCATCAAGTCCGGCCGCCGCGTCACGCACGTGGAGCTGCGCTGGTGGAAGAAGGACGGCGAGGGCCATGCCGCCGCCTCGCGCGAGCTGGCCTTCTCCAAGGTCGGCCGCAAGGAGCGCACCCAAGAGCCACCTGCCCCGCCGCCGCCCGCGCCCGGCGACGCGCCGCTCCGCCCCCGCCCCGCCTGGCTCGACTCCAAGGGCGCTCCGCTCCGCTCCGAGACCTACGAGACCGCCCGCATGCGCCACCCGGGCTACGACATCTACCACGTCGAATCGGAATGGCGCGCGTGGTCCGAAGGCAAGGGCGAGACCGTCGACCCGGACCGCGCGTTCCTCGCGTTCTTCCGCACGTTCGCGGAACGGCACCCGATCTGACACGAAGGGTCACCCCCGACCCGATCCGGGGTTTCGTGACGTCGCGCGACGAAGGGGCTCTGCCCCCGGCGCTACGCGCCTCCCCCGAGGTACTTATGGCAAGATGAGGGGGGTCCGTTGGCAACCCCCTGCCCTACTTAGGAAATCGTCGAATTTGCCGACTGGCAAAACTTCAGCTCTCCGGCGGAGCGCCCCCCTCCTCCGTCCGCCGGGCCACGAAATCGTCCAGCGCACCCTGCCGGTCGCCCAGCATCGCCGCCTCCGGCTCGGCGAGCACCGCCTTCCACACGTCGGTCGCCCGCGCCTCGGCGTCGCGCCCGCCGCGCTCGGTCCACGTCCCGAAGTTCGAGAAGTCGTGGAGGATCGGTGCGTAGAACTCGGTGGCATACCGCCGCATCGTCTGCCCGGCGGCGAAGAAGTGCCCCTGCGGCGCGACCTCGGCCAGCGCGTCCAGCCCGATCGCCTCGTCGGAAGCATCGACCGGCGCGCAGAGCTCGGCCACCATCTGCAGCACCTCGACGTCCACCACGAGCTTCTCGTAGCCCACCGTCAGCCCGCCTTCGAGCCAACCTGTCGAATGCAGCGTCGTGGTCGCCCCCGCGAGCAGGCAGCCCCACAGCCCCATCTGGTTCTCGTTCGCCCCCTGCGCGTCCGCGAGATTGGATGCCGATCCGGCCGCGCAGCGCCACGGCAGCCCCGTGCGCCGGGCGAGCTGGCCCGCCAGCAGCGAGGCCTTCACATGCTCCGGCGTCCCGAAGGCCGGCGCGCCGGACTTCATGTCCACGTTCGACGTGAACGTCCCGTACATCACCGGCGCCCCTGCCCGCGCACATTGCGTCAGCGCGATCCCCGCCAGCGCCTCGGCGTGGCTGAGGGTCATGGCTCCCGCCACGGTGATCGGCGCCATCGCCCCCATCAGCGTGAACGGCGTCATCACCGTCACCTGCTTGTGCCGCGCGAAGTCGATCAGCCCCTGCGCCATGGGTATGTCCAGCGTGCGCGGCGAGTTCGAGTTGATGACCCCCCAGCAATGCACGCCGCCATGGAACGCCTCGTCCGACAGGCCCCGGGCCAGCGCCACCATCTCGAAGCTGTCCTCCACCTGCGGGCGCCCCCGCGCGTAGACGTTGGGCACCTTGTCCGAGAGGCGCATCTGCGCGTCCATCGCGAAGTAATGTCGGAGGTGGACCGGCACGTCCTGCGGCTCCACGATCGGCGCGTGGAGGTGCAGCACGTCGAAGTGGTGCACCAGCCGGATCAGCTCGCGGTAGTCGCGCGCGGTGCCGGGGCGCCGCCCCCGCTCGCGGTCGGTGGCGTGGGGCGTGCCCGACGCGGGCATGAAGGTCAGCGCGCCCGGCGACCAGTCCACGTCGCGCGCCGGTGTCCCCCCGTGCAGACGGATCGCCTTCGGCGCCGAGGCCAGCGCCGCCGCCACGATGTCGCGCCCGATCCAGACCATGTCCTCCTCGACCCGCGCGCCGGCCTTCGCGAACAGCGCGCGCGCCTCGGGCAGCAGCACGCGGAGCCCGAGGTCCTCGAGCACCGTCAGCGCCGCCTCGTGGATCGCCTCCAACCGGTCGTCGGAGACGACGGACATGGGCGGGAACGGGTTGCGGAGCCGGCGGTAGTTCACCTCCCGGACGACGTCCGCCTTGGCGCCGCGTCCGCGCCTCACGCGCGCATCCTCGCGCCCGCGGGATCGTGCGGGCTGGACGGGATCACCTCGGCGGGGCACTCGCGGCCCACCACGTGCACCGAGAGCGCGGTGCCCGGGGTGGCGGCGTCCGCCTCGACCATCGCCATGGCGAGGCTGCGCCGGACCGTGTGCCCGAAGCCGCCCGAGGTCACGAAGCCCACCATGCGCCCGTCCCGCCAGACCGGCTCGTAGCCCGCCGCGTCCGCATCCGGGGAGTCGACCGCCAGCGTCACCACGCGGCGCGCCGGGTTCTCGCCCTCGGCCGCGGCCTTGCCGCGGAAGTCCTTGGACCAGTCGACGAAGCGGTCCAGGCCGGTCTCGGCGGCGGTATAGCCTTGCGTGAACTCGCGGCTCCAAATGCCGAACGACTTCTCCAACCGGAGTGAGTTGAGCGCCTCGTAGCCGATCTCGCGGATGCCGTGCGCGGCGCCGGCGCGCAGGAGCGTGCGGCGCAGGGCCACGTGCTCCGAGGCGCGGCAGTGGATCTCGTAGCCGAGCTCGCCGGTGACCGAGAGGCGGCCCACCTTGGCGCGGACCAGCCCGACGTCGAGCGTGCCGCAGCCCATGAAGGGCAGGGCGGTGACGTCGCCCTCGGTGGCCTCCTGCAGGATGGCCCGCGAGGCGGGGCCGTTCAGCGAGAAGCCCACCACGTCGTCGGAGATGTCGCGCACCAGCCCGCGCCCGCCGTGGGCGTCGAACCAGCGCATGTGCCACTCGCGCAGGTAGTAGGACCCCATAATCCACCAGGTGCCTTCGTCCCAGCGGAACACCGTCAGGTCGCCCTTGAGCCGTCCGTCCTCGGCCAGCATCGGGGCGAGGCGCGCGCGGCCCGCATTGGGCAGGCGGCAGGCCAGCAGCCCGTCGAGCCACGCTTCGGCGCCGTCGCCCGAGACCTCGAAGCGCGAGAAGCCGGTGATGTCGAGCAGGCCACAGGCCTCGCGCACCGCCGCGCATTCCTCGGTCACGAACGGGGTCGCGTCGGGGCGGTGGAGGCTCGGCGTCTCCTCGAAGCCATCCGGGGCGAAGTAGCGCGGCACCTCCAGCCCGAAGCTCGCGCCCCAGCGGGCGCCCGCGGCCGTCATGGCGTCGTGGGCAGGCGCCATCTTCAGGGGCCGTCCCGCCGGAAGCTGCTCGTTGGGGTAGGTCATCACGAAGCGGCGGGCGTAGAACTGGCCCGTGGTCTGGCGGATGTACTCGCGGTTCGCCGCGAAGTCCCCGTAGCGGGCGACGTCCATGCCGAACACGTCCGCCTCGGGCTCGCCCTCCACGATCCACTCGGCGAGGCTCTTGCCCACGCCGCCCCCTTGCAGGAACCCCGCCATCACCGCGCAGGCGCACCAGTAGCCGGGCAGGCCGCGCACGGGGCCGACGAGGGGGTTCCCGTCGGGCGAGAAGGTGAAGGCGCCATGGACCCAGTTGCGGATGCCGACCCGCTCCAGCACCGGGTAGCGGTGGAAGGCGTGGGCCAGCTCCGCCTCGATGCGGTCGGGGTCCTCCTGCAGCAGCTCGATGCCGTAGCTCCAGGGCGCGCCGTCCATCATCCAGTGCCGCGGGTTCAGCTCGTAGACGCCGACCAGCATGCCCTTCTGGTCCTGCCGCGTGTAGGTGAAACCCTCGAGGTCCACGATCATCGGCACCTCGCCGTCCCAGGCGGCGATCTCGGGGATGGTCTCGGTCAGCAGGTAGTGGTGCGACAGGGGGGCCACGGGCAGCTCCAGCCCCACCATGCGGCCCATCTGCTTGGCCCAGAGGCCGGCGGCGTTCACCACGTGCTCGCACATGATGTCGCCCCGCTCGGTCACGACGCGCCAGCCCTCGGGGGTCTGGTGCAGCTCCAGCACGCGGTTGTGCTCGATGACCGTCGCGCCCCGGTTCTTCGCGGCGCGGGCGTAGGCGTGGACGGTGCCGGTGGTGTCGACGTAGCCCTCGCGGTCCGACCACATGCCGCCGAGGATGCCGTCGACGTTGAGGACGGGGGAGGCGGCGGCGCATTCGGCGGGACTCATCAGGCGCACGTCGTCGATGCCGATGCTCTGGAAGGTGCGGTAGGCCGATTGGAGCCATTCCCAGCGGTCGGGCGTGGCGGCGAGGGTGATGCCGCCGGTCATGTGGAGGCCGACGTCCTGGCCGGACTCGGCGCCGATCTCGCCGAGGAGGTCGATGGTGTAGCTCTGGAGCTTGGCGATGTTGGGGTCGGCGTTCAGGGCGTGGATGCCGCCCGCCGCGTGCCACGAGGAGCCGGCGGTGAGCACGTCGCGCTCCACCAGCGCGCAGTCGGTCCAGCCGAGCTTCGCCAGGTGGTAGAGCACGGAGGCGCCGACGACGCCCCCTCCGACGACGACGACGCGGTAATGTGTGTTCATGGCTTCCCTCTCCCTCCGGGGAGGGTCGCGGCGATTCGCGGGCGGGTCGCTTCCGGTTGCGGCGCGGGGTGGTCGGTTTTCGACACCGGTGAACGGGGGCGGGGCGGGGGTTTTGCCAGTCGGCAAATTCTGGGTTTTCCGTGATGGGGCAATGGGTTGCGAGTGGACCCCCCGCGGGACACGCCCCGGACTTGATCCGAGGTCTCCGGCCGCCGACGGCGCTGTCGTGGCGGAGCTAAGCGCCCGTGGCGAGCAGAGGTCCCGGCTCAGGGCCGGGGCGGGGCGCGCGGGGCTATAGCGTGTTGAGCAGGAGGTTCGACTGCGTGGACACGACCCCCGGTACCGCCTGCACCGCCCGCAGCACCGCGTCGAACGCCGGCAGGGTCGCCGCGCGGATCTCGGCCACGAAGTCGTACTTGCCGTTGGTCGTATGGAGCGCGTGGATCTCGGGGATCGCGCGTAAGGAATTCACGAGGCGGGGGGCGGGGATGCCGGCGACCTCGACGAGCATCACGGCGCGGACGCCCTCGCCGGGGCCCTCGCGCAGGGTGAAGCCCTGGATCGCGCCCGCCTCCTGCATCCGGTCGATACGCGCCTGAACCGTGCCGCGCGTGCGCCCGACGATGGCGGCGAGCTTGGCCACGGGCGCGCGGGCGTCGCGGCGCAGGAGCGCGAGGAGCTGGCGGTCGAGGTCGTCGGGCATGGCCGGGCAATCCGCTGGATCGGTGCGCGCAGGTTGTGCGAAAGATCGGGCAGATCGCAAGCACGTTGCGACTGTTCGCGCAGGCGGGATGCGGAGCACACTGGCGCCCGAGGAGACACGCCCATGCAAGCCTTCGCCGCCCCCTACGCCCCCGCCGACGAGACCGTGGTCCCGAAGCTGGTCGCGCGCGCCACCCTCGATGCCGAGGCGGAGGCTCGCGTCGATGCGCGCGCCCGCGCGCTGGTGCTCGCCATCCGCAAACACGCGGGCAAGCTGGGCGGGCTGGAGGACTTCCTGCGCGACTACGGCCTCAGCACCAAGGAGGGGCTGGCGCTGATGGTCATGGCCGAGGCGCTGCTGCGGGTGCCGGACGCCGAGACGCAGGACGCGCTGATCGAGGACAAGATCGGGGCGGGCGACTGGTCGCACATGGCGCCCTCGGAGACGTGGTTCGTGTCGGCGGCCACCTGGGGGCTGGGGCTGTCGACGCGCATCGTGCGGCCCGGCGAGTCGCCCCACGGCATCCTCGCGCAGACCACGAAGCGGATCGGCGCGCCCGCGGTGCGCACGGGCGTGCGGCAGGCGATGCGCTTCCTCGGGCATCAGTTCGTCTTGGGGGAGACCATCGAGGCGGCTCTGAAGCGGGCCAAGGGGGCCGAGGACAAGGGCGACCGGCATTCCTACGACATGCTGGGCGAGGGCGCGCGGACGTGGGACGACGCGCGGCGCTATGCGAAGTCCTACGCCGACGCGATCACCGCCATCGGGCGCGCGGCGGGCAACAAGCCGCTGCCGCAGCGGCCGGGCATCTCGGTGAAGCTGTCGGCGCTCCACCCCCGCTACGAGGCGCGCAACCGCGAGAACGTCCTGCGGGAGCTGGTGCCCGTGGTGCTGGAATTGGCGCAGGCGGCGCGCTCGTATGACCTCAACTTCACCGTGGACGCCGAGGAGCAGGAGCGGCTGGAGTTGTCGCTCGACGTCGTCGCCGCCGTGTTCGAGGACGATTCCTTGCGTGACTGGGACGGCTTCGGGCTGGCCGTGCAGGCCTACGCCAAGCGCGCGCTCCCCGTCATCGACTGGGTCGCGGACCTGGCGGAGGCCCACGGCGCGCGGATGATGGTGCGGTTGGTGAAGGGCGCCTACTGGGACGCCGAGGTCAAGCACGCGCAGATGGAGGGGCAGGGGGACTTCCCGGTCTTCACCCGCAAGCCTGCCACGGACGTCAGCTTCCTCGCCTGCGCGCGGCGGATGCTGGAGCGGCGCGACGTGCTGTTCCCGCAGATCGCCACCCACAACGCGCTGACGGTCGCGGCGGTGCTGGAGATGGCGGACGCCTCCGGGGACCGCGCGGGCTTCGAGTTCCAGCGCCTGCACGGCATGGGCGAGGCGCTCTACGAGGCGGTGCGCTCCGAGGGCGTGGCCTGCCGGGTCTACGCGCCCGTGGGCGGGCACCGGGACCTGCTGGCCTACCTCGTGCGGCGGCTTCTGGAGAACGGGGCGAACTCGTCGTTCGTGGCGAAGGTGGGGGACCGCAAGGTGCCGATCGCGGAGCTGCTGGAGCGCCCCGCCACGCAGCTCGGGGACGCGGTGCGGCACGGGAAGATCCCGCTGCCCTCCGCGATCTTCGCGCCCCGGAAGAACTCGGTGGGAATGACGTTCGGGGACCGCAAGGCGCTGGCGAAGCTGGTGGCGGCGATGCGCAAGGCCCCGGCGCCCGAGGCGGTGGCCGAGATGGCCCCGGGCGACGTGGACCGGGCGATGCGCCGGGCGCAGGCGGCGTTCGCGGCGTGGCGCGACCGGCCCGTGGTGGAGCGGGCGGGGGCGCTGCGACGGGCGGCCGACCTCCTGGAGGCGCGGCGGGCGCATCTCATGGCAGTGCTGGCCCGCGAGGCGGGCAAGACGATCGACGATGGCGTGGCCGAGGTGCGCGAGGCGGTCGACTTCCTGCGCTACTACGCGGACGAGGCCGAGCGGCTGTTCCGGGTCCACCCGCTGCCGGGCCCCGCGGGCGAGGAGAACGTCTACGCGGTGCGGGGCAGGGGGGTCTGGCTGGCCGTCGCGCCGTGGAACTTCCCGCTCGCCATCTTCCTCGGGCAGGTCGCGGCGGCCTTGGCGGCGGGCAACGCGGTGGTGGCCAAGCCCGCGCCGCAGACGCCGGCCATCGGGAAGCTCGCCGTGGCCCTGCTGCATGAGGCGGGGGTGCCCGAGGATATCTGCGTGTTCGCGCCGGGCGTGGCCGAGCTGGGGCAGGCGCTGGTCGAGCATCCCCTCGTGGCGGGCGTGGCCTTCACCGGGTCCGACCCCACGGCGCGGCGGATCAACCGGACGCTGGCGGGCAAGGACGGGCCGATCGTGCCGCTGATCGCCGAGACGGGCGGCGTGAACGCGATGATCGCGGATGCGACCGCGCTGCCGGAGCAGGTGGCGGACGCGGTGGTGATGAGCGCCTTCCGCTCGGCGGGGCAGCGATGCTCGGCCTGCCGCATCCTCTACGTGCAGGAGGACGTGGCGGACCGGATCGTGGCGATGATCGAGGGCGCGGCGGCGACCTTGCACGTGGGCGACGGGATGGACCCGGCGACGGACGTCGGGCCGATCATCGACGACGCGGCGCTGGCGCGGCTGGAGGAGTACGTCGCGGGGCGGCGCGTGCGCTTCCGCGCCGAGGCGCCCGAGGGGCGGTTCATGGGGCCCGTCATCGTGGAGCTGGACGAGGGGGAACGGCTCGAACAGGAGGTTTTCGGGCCCGTCCTGCACGTCAAGCGGTTCCGGCCCGAGCGGCTGGGGGCGGTGCTGGAGGAGATCGACGCCACGGGCTACGGGCTGACCTTCGGGCTGCATAGCCGCATCGACACGCGCATCCGGGACGTCTGCGCGCGGGTGGGGGCGGGCAACGTCTACGTGAACCGCAACCAGATCGGGGCGATCGTGGGGAGCCAGCCGTTCGGGGGGCGGGGGCGCTCTGGGACCGGGCCGAAGGCGGGCGGGCCGCTGTACCTGACACGGTTCGTGGAGGAGCGGGTGGTGTCGACGGACACGACGGCGGCGGGGGGGAATGCCTCGCTGATCGCGATGGGGGACGGGTAGGGAGGCGCGCCACGCGCCCCGGGCTCGACCCGGGGCCTCTGGTTGGGGTTGGTGCTGCCACTCCGGAGGGAAGCAAGAGTGGTGAGCCGAGGCCCCGGATCAGGTCCGGGGCGTGTGATGCGGGGGGCTTCCGGGCCGCCCCTCTTGCGGATGGGGCCGACCCCCGCGAGGGTGCGCCGAAAAGGAGCCTCGCCATGACCAACCCCCACGCGCCCGACCTCTCGGGAACCGTCGCCCTCGTCACCGGTGCGAGCCGGGGGATCGGGGAGGCTGCGGCGCGGCACTTGGCGGCCTGCGGCGCGGCGGTGGTGCTGGCGGCGCGGTCGGAGCGGGATATCGAACGCATCGCGAGCGAGATCGCGGCGGCGGGGGGGACGGCCTCGGCGGTGGCCTGCGACGTGGCGGACGGCGCGTCGGTCGAGGCGGCCGTGCGCCATGCGGTGGAGACCCACGGGCGGCTCGACGCGCTGGTCAACAACGCGGGCCTGATCGAGCCGATCGGGCGGCTAGCGGAGATCGACCCCGCCGCTTGGGCGAAGGTGATCGACGTGAACCTCAAGGGCGTGTTCCTCGGGCTGCGCCACGCGCTGCCGGTGATGCTGGAGCAGGGGGGCGGCACGATCGTCAACGTCTCGTCGGGCGCGGCGCACCGGGCGCTGGAGGGGTGGTCGCACTACTGCGCCTCGAAGGCGGGCGTGCTGCGGCTGACCGAGGCGGCGCAGGTCGAGTACGGGGACCGGGGCATCCGCTCGCTGGGCATGTCGCCGGGCACGGTGGCGACGGAGATGCAGCGGAGCATCAAGCGCTCGGGGCTGAACCCGGTGAGCGAGCTGGACTGGGAAGCGCACATCGGCCCCGAGTGGCCGGCGCGGGCGATCGCGTTCCTGCTGACCCCCGCCGCCGACGCTTGGCTGGGCCGGGACTTCACGCTGAAGACCCCCGAGGAGCGGGCGGCGATGGGGATGCCGGAGCGGTAGGGCCTAGACCGCCTCGGCGAAGTCGAGGTGGACCACGGTGCCGTGCTCCGAGGAGGACACGGTGAGGTCGCCCGCGAGGTTGCCGATCATGGCGGCGACGATGCTGCCGCCCAGCCCCGAGTGGTGGCCCTCGGAGCGGGTGTCGAGGGTCTCGCCGGCGGCGTCCTGCGCCTCGGCGCGGCGGCGCTGCGCCTCGACCGACGGCGAGCCCTTGGGCCACTGCGAGCCTTCGGGCATGCCGACGCCGTCGTCCTCGACGGTCAGGCGCAGCTTGCCACGGGTCTGGCGGGTGAAGCGCACGTGGATCACGCCCTCGGCGCGGCCCGCGAAGGCGTGTTCCAGGGCGTTGGTGATGAGCTCGGTCAGGATCAGGCCGAGGCGCGCACCGACCTCGACGGGAAGCTCCACCTCGTCGCAGGAGACGTTGACGCGGATCGCGGCGCGCCCGTCCAGGGCGGCGATCGTGTTGGCGACGCGGCTGAGGTAGGCGCCCGCGGGCAGGGTGTCGCTGTCGCGGCCGACGATGCCGGCGGGCGAGAGCTCCTCGTAGAGCAGGGCGAGGCTCTGGACCCGGTGGCTGAGGGCCTCGAAGCTCTCGCGGGTCACGTCGCTCTTGGACTGCATGCGGATCAGGCTGACCACCATCGAGAGATGGTTCTTCACCCGGTGCTGCAGCTCGCGCAGCATCTGCAGGCTCTGGGTGCCGATCGAGCTGTCCTGGTCGTCGATCCCGCCGCGGATCTCGCTCTGGATGCCGAGGAAGGCGTGGACCTCGCCGTCCTCGTCGCGCAGGGGCGCGATCACGACGCGGTTCAGGAACTTCGTGCCGTCGGCCTTCTGGTTGAGGATGTCGACCGTCACCTCGCGGCGTTCCGCGATGGCCTCGCGCAGGACGCGGCGGGTCTCGGGGTCGGTCTCGTCGCATTGCAGGAAGCGGCAGTTCTGCCCGATGGCCGCGTCGCGGTTGTAGAGCGTGGAGCGCTCGAACGCGTCGTTCACGAACACCAGCGGGTTGTCCGGCAGGCCGGGGTCCGAGAGGACCATGGCCACCGGATTGTTCTTGATGCTGTCCTGGATCGCCTTGCTTCGCATGCGCGGGAAACTGGCGCGGCGTTTTCGGGTGCGCAAGACCGATCTTGCGCGATCCCCGTCACCGCGCCGCCGCCCCGATGCGACGAGGCGTCGCATCGGGGCGGCGCGCGACGAGGGCGGCGAAGTGGTGGACGCCGCGCAGCGTGCCCGCGCGCTCGCGGCGCCGGACCTCGCGGGCGAGGGCGGCGGCGTGGGCGGGGCCGATCTCGCCGCGCTCCATCATGTCCGCGGTGGCGGAATCCAGCCAGGGCATCATCGCGGCGGCGGTGCGGAGGGGGCGGGCGGCGCGGCCCGTCCACTCCACCGCGAAACCGATCCCGGCCAGCAGCGCGGGCAGGCGGGCCGCGATGCGCGGGGCGGTGACGCGGGCGCGCACGAAGCGGCGGGCGCAGGCCGCGAGGGGATCGCCCGCGCATTCGGCGAAGCGGGCGCGCGGGTAGTCGTTGTCGCAGACCGCGAGGCGTCCGCCGGGACGCAGCACGCGCCAGGCCTCGGACAGGAGCGGCGCGGGGTCGGCGACGTGCGAGAGCACGGTGTGCATCACCACCGCGTCGACGGTGCCGTCGCCGAAGGGCAGGGCCGTGCCGGTGGCGCGGGCGAAGCCGAGGTTGGGGTGCGCGGCGCCGCGCAGGCGGGCCTCGGCCAGGAGGCCGCGCGAGGGATCGAAGCCGATCGCGGTGGCGGGGGCGACGCGGGCGGCGAGGCGGCGGGTGATGGCGCCGGCGCCCGCGCCGACCTCGACCGCCAGTCCGCCCGGCGGCACCGCGAGGCGGTCGAGGTAGGCGGCCACGATGCGCTCCATCTCCGGCTCGGCCTGCCGGGCCTCCATGGAGTCGGCGGCGCGGCGCGCGAAGGCCGGGCCCCCGGCGTCGACGTCGCGGAAGGGGTCGCGGGCGAGGAGGGGCGGGGCGGCCGTCAAAGCGCCGCCACCATGGCCGCGAGGATCGCGTGGTGCACCGAGGCGGCCGAGGCGCGGGGCACCAGGAAGGCGACGCCGCCGCGGCGCAGGAGCACGTAGCACCCCGTGCGCTCGACCGCGGTGCGGGCGCCGAAGCCGGGCGTGGCGCGGCGCAGGTCGAGGGCGCAGAGGAGGTCGGTCGCCGCCTCCCACCCTTCGCCGTCGAGGTCGAGGCGCACGAAGGCGTCGGACTGCTCCACCGCGCGGAAGCCGGGCGCGAGGGCCTGTAGCTCGGCGGCGAGGCCGTGGCGGTGCGGCGTGCCGATGAGCCAGCGCCCGCGCCCGGCCCAGATCGCGCCGCGCTCCGCGGTGCCGGTCCAGCGGCCGGGGCCGGGCAGGGGCTCGCCCAACCAGGCGGCGAGGGGCGCGGCGTCGGCGTCGCAGCGCACGGCGAGGAGGGCCAGCGCGAGGTCGGGGCGCTCGCGCAAGGTGCAGGGGCCGACGGCGTGCTCCTGCGGCTCGGCGCCGCCAAGGGCGTGGGCGGGGTGGAGGGTGTCAGGCACGCAGGCGCTCCCCTTCGGGGTCGACGAAGCAGGGGTGGACGACCTCGACCTCGATCTCGGCGTCTCCGTCCACCGGGGACACGGCACGCATCCGCTCGCCGATGCGGTCGGCGCCGTTGTGGAGGAGGGCGAGGGCGATGGGGCGCCCGAGCGCGGGCGAGTGGCAGGCCGAGGTGACGTGGCCGCGGGCGTGGTCGGCATCCACGGGGCCGGTCTCGTTGAACAGATGGGCGCCGGCGGGCACGGGCTGCTCGGGGTCCACGGGCAGGAGACCCACGAGGCGGGGACCGGCGGCCGCGTCGGCGTGGATGCCGCGGCGGGCCATCGCGGCGCCGATGGCGTCGGGCTCCTTGGCGGCCACCATGCGGCCCAGCCCCAGCATGGCGGCGGTGGTGGTGCCGTCCAGCTCGGCGCCGGTGGCGTGGCCCTTCTCGATCCTGAGGACGTTGAGGGCCTCGACGCCGTAGGGCGTGGCGCCGAGATCGCTGCCTTCGGCCATCAGGCGCTCCATCAGGGCCTCGCCGTAGCGGGCGGGCACGGCGACCTCCCAGGCCAGCTCGCCCGAGAAGGAGATGCGGAACAGGCGGCCGGGGATGCCGCAGATGTCGGCCTCGGCGCAGCCCATGAAGGGGAAGGCCTCCGGCGCGAGGTCGGCGTCGGTGATGCGCTGAAGCAGCTCGCGGCTGCGGGGGCCGGCGACGGCGATCTGCGCCCACCCGTCGGTGGCAGGCACGAGCGTGACGTCCATGTCCGGGAACAGCCCCTGATGCGCGAACTCCATGTGGGCATAGACGGGGCCTGCGTTGGCGGTGGTTGTAGTGACGACGAAGTGCTCCGGCCCGAGGCGGGCGACGGTGCCGTCGTCCATGACCACGCCGTCCTCGCGCAGCATGAGGCCGTAGCGGCAGCGGCCCTCCTTCAGGGTGCCCATGCGGTTGGCGTAGAGGCGGTCGAGGAAGCGGGCCGCGTCCGGCCCCAGCACCTCGATCTTTCCCAAGGTCGAGCAGTCGCACAGGCCCACGGCCTCGCGCACCGCGCGGGCCTCGCGGTCCACGGACTCGCGCCAGTGGGTCTCGCCCGCCTCGGGGAACCACGCGGCGCGGAGCCAGAGGCCCGACTCCTGGAACGCGGCGCCGCGGGCCTCTGCCCAGCCGTGGGTGGGGGTGCGGCGCGTGGGGCGAAGGCCGGCGCCCACGCCGCGCCCGGCGAAGGCGCCGATGGCGACGGGCAGGTAGGGGGGGCGGACCGTGGTGGTGCCGATCTCGGGGATGCTCCGGCCGGTCAGGGCCGCCATCACCGCGAGGCCGCCCACGTTCGAGGTCTTGCCCGCGTCGGTGGCCATGCCGAGGGTGGTGTAGCGCTTGAGGTGCTCGGCGGCTTGGAAGCCCTCGCGCCAGGCGATCTCCACGTCCTTCACGGTGACGTCGTTCTGCTGGTCCAGGAAGCCGCGCTGGCAGCCCTCGACGAAGAAGAAGGCGCTCTGGCGCACGGGCGCGTCCTCGGCCCGGGGGATGGGCAGGGGCCTCGCGTCGCGGCCCATGTCGCCCAGGGCCTGGGCGGCGGCGCGGGTGCCGGTGGAGAGGGCGCCATGGGTCGAGAAGACGCCCGCCGCGGCGCCCGCCGCGGCGAGGCCCGGGGGCAGGGCGCCGCCGGGCACGAAGGCAGCGATGTGCTCGTCCCAGACGGGGCGCGCGCGGCCTACGGTGGCGAGGTGGAGGTTGGGGTTCCAGCCGCCCGCGACGCCGAGGGCGCCGCACTCGATGGGGCGCAGGGTGCCGTCGGATTGCCGGACGTGGATGAACGAGAGGCCCCGGCGGCCGTCGGTCTCCATCACGCGGGCGCCGCGGATCACCTCGAAGTCGCGCGAGCGGGGCGCGTCCTCGCGCACGTCCACCACGGCGGCGACGCGGACGCCGGCCTCGTGGAGGTCCTGCGCCGCCCTGTGTCCGTCGTCGTTGGTGGTGAAGAACGCGACCCGGCGGGCCGGGGCGGCGGCCCAGCGGACGGCGTAGGCGCGCAAGGCGGAAGCGGTCATGATGCCGGGGCGGTCGTTGTTCTCGAAGGCGAGGGGTCGCTCGGTGGCGCCGGCGCACAGGAGGGCGCGGGCGGCGCGGATGCGCCAGAGGATCTGGCGGGGCTTGCCCTCGGGCAGGCGGGCCACGTGGTCGCCGCAGCGTTCCAGGGCGGCGTGCAGGCCGCCGTCGAAGGTGCCCACGGCGGCGGTGCGGGGCATGAGGCGGACGTTCGGCAGGCTCGCCAGCTCGGCCAAGGCGCCGGCGGCCCAGTCCATTGCGGCGCCGTTCTCGACGCTGCGGGTCTCGTGGAGGAGCGCGCCGCCCATCTCGGAGTCCTCGTCGAGAAGGATCGTGCTCGCGCCGGCGCGCGCGGCGGTGAGGGCCGCCATGAGGCCCGCGGGGCCGGCGCCGATCACGAGGAGGTCGCAGTGGAGCCAGCCGCGGTCGTAGAGCGAGGGGTCCGGCTTGCCCGACAGGCGCCCGAGGCCGGCGGCGCGGCGGATCAGCGGCTCGTAGACCCGCTCCCAGAAGGGGCGGGGCCACATGAAGGTCTTGTAGTAGAAGCCCGCGCCGAGCAGCGGCGCGAAGAGGTCGTTCACGGCCATGAGGTCGAAGGCGAGCGAGGGCCAGCGGTTCTGGGATCGCGCCTCCAGCCCGTCGAACAGCTCGGCGGTGGTGGCGCGGGCGTTGGGGTCGGCGTGCGCGCCGCGCCCGAGGGTGACGAGGGCGTTGGGCTCGGCCGAGGAGGCGGTGAGGGGGCCGCGGGGGCGGTGGTACTTGAACGAGCGGCCCATGAGGCGGACGCCGTTGGCGAGGAGCGCCGAGGCGAGGGTGTCGCCCGCGAAGCCGCCGTAGGAGGTGCCGTCGAACGAGAAGCGCAGGGGCCGCGCGCGGTCGATGCGCCCGCCCGCGAGGCGGTTCGGCTGGCGGCGCGCGGGGTCGGAGCGGTCCGGGCCGCGCCTCGGGGGCTCGGGCGGCGCCGTCATCGGGGCGCCCCGCGGGCGAGGCGCACGGCGTGGATCTCGTGGGTGGTGGTGTCGCGCTCCACCACGAGGAGCGAGCGGTCGCCCATCTCGTGCAGCCACAGCTCCCGGTGCCGTCCCGCGGGGTTGTCGCGGAGATAGACGTAGTCGGCCAGCGCCTCGACGTCGCCGTCTTCGGGGCGCCGGAGGAGGGCGGCGTCGCCCATGAAGGTGAACTCCGAGGCGTCGCGCGGCCCGAGCAGGGGGTGGTCGATCAGCATCAGTGCCTCATGGGATGGGGGCCGGCGCCCCGCTCGTCGATGGTGGCGCCCCGCGCGAAGCGGTCGAGGCGGAAGGGCGCCGCGACGGGATGCGCCTCGCCGGTGGCGAGGAGGTGGGCGAAGCACATGCCCGAGGCGGGCGTGGCCTTGAAGCCGCCGTAGCACCAGCCGCCGTTGAAGAAGAGGCCGTCCACGGGCGTGCGGTCGATGATGGGCGAGCCGTCCATGCTCATGTCCATGATCCCGCCCCACATCCGCAGGACGCGGGCGCGGGAGATGGCGGGGATCATGGAGGCGCCCTCCTCGCAGACGTCCTCCACGATGGGGAGGTTTCCGCGCTGCGCATAGGAGTTGTAGCCGTCGATGTCGCCGCCGAAGACCAGCCCGCCCTTGTCGCTCTGCGAGCAGTAGAAGTGGCCGGCGCCGAAGGTGACGACGTGGGGCAGGATGGGCTTGAGGCCTTCCGTGACGAAGGCCTGAAGCACGTGGCTCTCGATCGGCAGGCGGATCCCCGC
The DNA here is from genome assembly GCF_025144335.1 of Jannaschia sp. W003. Classification (NCBI taxonomy): domain Bacteria; kingdom Pseudomonadati; phylum Pseudomonadota; class Alphaproteobacteria; order Rhodobacterales; family Roseobacteraceae; genus Jannaschia; species Jannaschia sp. W003. The sequence goes on along the minus strand of NZ_CP083539.1, from coordinate 42,285 downwards.
CAGCGCCATGACCTCGCCCGAGCGCCCCGCCACGGCGACGCCGGTGCGCCCCGCTTCGATGGGGCCGCGGGTGGTCTCGACGCCGAGGCAGCGGCCGCCCCGGATGCGGAAGCCGGTGACCTCGCAGTCCTCGATCACGTCCACGCCCGCGCGGTCGGCGGAGCGGGCGTAGCCCCAGGCCACCGCGTCGTGGCGCACCGTGCCGCCGCGGCGCTGGAGGAGGCCACCGCGGATCGGGAAGCGGGCGCCGTCGAAGCCGAGGTAGGGGAACTCGCGGCGCAGCTCGGCCTCGCTCAGCAACTCGGCGTCGGCGCCGGCGAGGCGCATGAGGTTGCCGCGGCGGCGGAAGCTGTCGACCTGCGCGTCCGTGTGCGCGAGGTTCAGCACGCCGCGCTGCGAGACCATGGCGTTGTAGTTGAGGTCCTGCTCCAGCCGCTCCCACAGCTGCAGCGAGGCCTCGTAGAAGGGCACGTTCGCCTCGCGCCCGTAGTTGGAGCGGATGATCGTGGTGTTGCGCCCGACGTTGCCCTGGCCCACCAGACCGCGCTCCAGCACGGCGACGCGGCGGATGCCGTGGACGCGGGCCAGGAAGTGCGCGGTGGCCAGCCCGTGGCCGCCGCCGCCCACGACGACGACGTCGTAGGCCGGGCGCGGCTCGGCGCGGCGCCAGGCCGGGCGCCATCCACGGTGTCCGCGGAGCGCCTCGCGCAGGAGCCGCCATCCCGAGTAGTCCATTCCCGTCCCCCTTCCCCGCAGACTACGGCGCCCGCCGCATCCCGCAAGGGCGGATCGGCGAGGGGGGAGGGACCGGGCCCGCGCGCGGTCCATAAGTGTTTGACGGAAGCGGACGGGGGCACCACTACTTCCCGCAGGGGAGGCGGGATGCGGATCGACGGGCTCCAGTACGCGAACTGGTCGGAGCGCATCTTCCGCGAGATGCGCGCGGGCGGCGTGGACGCGGTGCACGTCACGGTGGCCTACCACGAGACCTTCCGCGAGACGGTGCTGCAGCTGGAGGCGTGGAACCGCCGGTTCGAGCGCCACGGGGACCTCCTCCTGCGGGGGCGCACCGCCGCCGACATCGACCGGGCGCGAGAGACGGGGCGGACGGCCATCTTCTTCGGTGCCCAGAACCCCAGCCCGATCGAGGACGACATCGGGCTCGTGGAGGTGCTGCACGACCTCGGGCTGCGCTTCATGCAGCTGAGCTACAACAACCAGTCGCTGCTCGCGACGGGATGCTACGAGGCCGAGGACCCCGGCATCACCCGGATGGGCCGCGCGGTGATCGCGGAGATGAACCGGGTCGGCATGGTGGTGGACATGAGCCATTCCGCCGACCGCTCCACGATCGAGGCCGCCGAGATCAGCGCGCGGCCCATCGCGATCACCCACGCCAACCCCAGCGCGTGGCACCCGGCCCGGCGCAACAAGTCGGACGCGGTGATCCGCGCGGTGACGGAGCGCGGGGGCATGCTGGGCTTCTCGCTCTACCCGCATCACCTGGTGGGCGGCTCGGACAGCACGCTGGAGGGCTTCTGCGCGATGGTCGCCGGGTGCGCCTCGGCCTACGGCGTGGAGCATCTCGGGATCGGCTCGGACCTGTGCCAGGACCAGCCCGACAGCGTGGTCGAGTGGATGCGGACGGGGCGCTGGACCAAGGAGGTGGACTACGGCGAGGGCTCGGCCGCCGCGCCGGGCTTCCCGCCGATGCCGGGGTGGTTCCGGGACAACCGGGACTGGGACCGGATCGATGAGGGGCTGACCGCTGCCGGGCTGGACCCGTCCGAGGTCGCCGCGGTGATGGGCGGCAACTGGCACCGGTTCTTCGCCGCTAGCTTCGGGCCGGCGGCGTGACCGCGGCGCTGCGCGATCCGGGCGAGGTGATGCGCCTGAGCCGGCTCGGCAGCCTGCACCAGTGCCGCCTGAGCTTCATGCGCCAGCTCACGCGCCGCATGGCCGCGGAAGGCTGGCGCTTCGAGCGGCGCGAATGGGCGGTGGGCGCGAATGGGACAGGCCACGCGGTCCTCTGCGCCCACGGGCCGGAGCGGAGCTATTCGCTGGTCGCCTTCGCCCACGACCTGCCCGACGCGGCGCGCTCGGACCGGGTGATCGCCGAGGCCTGGGACACGACCTTCGCGCTGCACGACGGGGTGCCCGACGCGGATGCGGTGGCGCGGCTGGCGGGCAACGTGCCGCGTCAGGAGGCGGGGCGGGTCGAGGAGACCGAGCTGTGCCTGAGCCGGGCCAACCGCTCCGTGCGGCTGTGGGAGCACGTGGTGGGGGCACTGGCGGCGGGGCGGCAACCCGACCCGGCGCAGCTGGACGCCGTGGGCTACCTGATGCGGACCACGGCCGTCTACGGGTCGGGCAAGTTCGGCGCCGCCGACCGGGAGCGGATCGCCGGGCGCCCCGAGATGGCGGCGCCGTTCCAGGCCGAGATGCTGTGCGTCTACCTGATCCGCGCCTTCGTGCGCGACCTCGTGGAGCACCATGCGCGGATGCGCGGCCCCGATGCGGTGCCGCTCGATCCGGCGCTGGCGCGGCGGCTGGGGATCGGCAACTCCACCGGCCTCGGCATGGCGCCGTTCCTTGTGAACCACCCCGAGCTGGTGTCGCACTGGGTGGCGGCGCGCGAGGCGGCGGCGGCGCGGGTGCGCTCGGTGCGGCGGGCCACGGAGGCGGAAGTGGCGCTGTTCCGCGACGTGCTGGCGCGGGCGGCGGAGGGGGTGGCGCTGTGGCGCTCGGACCATCCGTTGCAGCAGGGGAAGCTGGAGCGGCTGCGGGCCGACATGGATGCGCTCCGCGCGCGGGCCGCGGCGCCCTTCGGCGCGCGTCCCTGGGACGCGCTGGTGCGCTGGGGCGAGGGCGCCATGAGCGAGGAGGGGCAGGAGATGCTCGTCTCGCTGATGCTGGAGCCCTACCCGCGGTTGGTGGACCCGCTGGGGCCGGCCATGGCCTGCGCGCGCCCGGCCGTGAACCGCATCGACGGGGGCATGCCGGTGGGCGCGCTGCGCCGGCGCCTGCGCGAGCGCTTCGGCTGGGCGGAAGGCACCGACTGGGACGACCCCTCGGCCTGCGCGCGCGTGTGGTACGTGTCCGAGGAGAAGCTGGAGCCACGCCTGGGCGAGCGCCACGCCGAGCCGCTGGAGCCCTACGAGCAGCCCCTCGCGCCCGCGCGCGACGCCTGGGCCGCCCTGCGCGCCCTGGAGGCCTGGGACGACCGCGCGCCGGTGGCGGGGTTCCTCCTGGCCCATCCCGAGCACCGCCACACGGTGCGCCGCGCCCAGCTCCACGCGCCCTACGGCGAGCTGCGCGGCAACACCATCGCCGCCGACCTGCTGCCCATCGACATGCTGCGCGCCAAGCTCAGCTTCTTCGGCGCCACGCGCTTCGACCCGCGCTCCGACCGCTGGGTGCGCATCTGCCTGTTCCCCCACGCCCCCTACCCGGAGGAGATCCACGCCATGGACCCCGACCGATGGATCTACGGATGAGCCGCAGCATGGGCGAGACGGCGGCGCTGGCGGTGCGGGCGACGCGGGGGGCGGGACGGTCCTGGGGCCTGGCCGAGGAGGCGGGGCGCGCGGTGCGCTGGCTCTCGGCCCACGGGCGCGACGGGGTGGGCGCGCTCCGGCGCAACCTCGAGGGGCGCAACTGCGCGCTGATCACGGGCTGCGCGCTGGCCGACGGGGCGCGCGACCTCGGGCGCGACGGGGTGTGGTTCGACGGCATCGAGATCGAGCTGCTGCTGCCCTTCGCCGCCGACGCGGCCCTCGCGCGGGGCGGCACGGTCTCGGTGGACTGGGAGGGCGGGCACGCCACCACCGACGGCGACGTGCTGTGCATGGAGGGCGCGGCGCCGGGCCGCGGCAAGGTCCACGTGCGGCCGGGCGGCTCGGTCGGGCCGGCGGGGCCGCGCCTGTTCCGGGTCGAGCCGGACCCCTGCGACTGGGCCGCGCTGGAGGATCTGGCGGCGCGCACCTACGCGCCGGCCACGGAAGGCTCGCGCGCCGGGGCCGGGGCGGGGACGCGCGACGACGACTAGGCGGGGCTTGCGTTCGGGCGCCGCGGCCGGTCCCCTGCGCCGAGCAGGGAGACACGCCATGAGCCACCGCACCTTGAGCCTCGACGAGATCGAGGCGCTCGCCTTCCGCGCCCTGCGCGGCGCCGGCACCAACGAGGCCGCCGCCCGTGCGCTCGCCCGCGCCACCGCCGACACCGAGGCGATGGGGGTCGCCTCGCACGGGCTGGCCTACGTGCCGACCTATTGCGAGCACGTCCGCTGCGGCAAGGTGGACGGCGCGGCGGAGCCGGAGGTGACGCGGCCCCGCCCGGCGATGCTGGTGGCGGATGCCCGGCGCGGCTTTGCCCATCCGGCCATCGCGGCGGGGTTCGAGCGGCTGGTGCCGCTCGCGCGCGAGCAGGGGCTGGCGGGCCTCGCGATCCGCGAGAGCTACAATTGCGGCGTGCTGGGCGTGCACACGGCGCGGCTGGCGCGCGAGGGGCTGCTGGGCTTGGGGTTCACCAACGCGCCCGCATCCATCGCGCCCTCGGGCGGGGCCGCGCCGGTGGTGGGCACCAATCCCGTCTCGATGGCGGTGCCGGGGGGCGAGGGCGGGGCGCCGGCGTTCCTCGTGGACCAGTCGGCCAGCGCGATCGCCAAGTCCGAGGTGATGAAGCACGCCCGCGAGGGCAGGCCGATCCCGGAAGGGTGGGCGCTGGATGCGGACGGCAACCCCACGACCGACCCGGACGAGGGGCTGCGGGGCTCGATGGCCCCGTCGGGAGGATACAAGGGCGTCGGGCTGGGGCTGATCGTGGAGGTCATGGCCGCGGCGCTGCCCGGCGCGCTGCTGGGCATCGACGCCTCGCCGTTCTCGGGGACGGCGGGAGGGCCGCCGCGCACGGGGCAGTTCTTCCTCGCCATCGACCCCGCGGCGCCCGGTGGGGCGTTCGGGGAGCGGGTCGCCGCCCTGGCCGAGGCGGTGCGCGGGCAGGGGGGGCGGCTGCCCGGCGACGGACGCGCGGCGAAGGCGCGGGCGGCTCGCGCGGAGGGGGTGGCTGTGGCGGAGGCGACGCTGGCCAAGGTGGAGGCCCTCGCGGGCGCGTGAGGGCGGCGCGCCGAAACCCCTGTGGCGATTCGGCGTTGGGTATGTTCAAAACGACGTGGAACGGCCGGGAACCGGCCACGCGCGGCACACTCGCGCCGCGTGCAGAAGTCCAACGGGAGACGACACGCATGAAGATGAGAACGACGCTTCTCGCGGCGGCGGCGACGCTGCCCCTGACCCTCGGCGCCAGTGCCGCCCTTGCCGACGCGCACGCCGGCGAATGCGGCGAGGTCTCGATCACGGAGATGAACTGGGCCTCCTCGGCCGTGGTCACCGCCGTGGCGAAGTTCCTGATGGAGCAGGGCTACGGCTGCGAGGTGAACACCATCCCCTCGTCCACCAACCCGGCCATTACCTCCGTCGCCGAGACCGGCGAGCCGGACATCCTGACCGAGCTGTGGGTGAACGCCGCGCCCGTCTACGACCGCCTCGCGGCGGAAGGAAAGGTGGAGCCCCTGACCGAGGTCCTGTCGGACGGCGGCATCGAGGGCTGGTGGATCCCCACCTACCTCGCCGAGGCGCACCCCGAGCTGACGACGTTGGAAGGCGTGCTGGCCAACCCCGAGCTGGTCGGCGGCCGCTTCCACCAGTGCCCCGACGGCTGGGCCTGCAAGACCGTGAACATGAACAACCTCGCCGCCGCGGGCACCGAGGAGGCCGGCATCGAGACCTTCGTGCACGGCTCGGGCGAGACCATGGCGACCTCGATCGCCGCGGCCTACGGGGACGAGGAGCCGTGGTTCGGCTACTACTGGGCGCCGACCAGCGTGCTGGGCAAGTACCCGATGACGCTGGTGGACGTGGGCGAGTTCGATGCCGAGGCCCACGAGTGCAACGCCCTCGACCCGTGCCCGGACCCCGAGCTGTCGGCCTACCCGCGCGGCAAGGTGCTGACCGTGGTCACGGCCGACTTCCGGGACTCGAACCCCGAGGTCACGGAGCTGATGCGCAACGTGCAGTTCACGAACGCGCAGATGGGCGAGGTCCTGGCCTGGCAGGAGGAGAACAGCGCCTCCGCCGAGGAGGCCGCGGTGTACTTCCTGACCAACTACCCCGACGTGTGGCCGAACTGGCTGAACGACGCGGCGCGCGAGAAGCTCGCGGGCCTGATCCAGCAGTAGGCTGAACGGAAGCGCGGGCCGGGACTTCCCGGCCCGCACTCCATCCGGGCGCCCCTGCGGCGCGCCCCATCCCCCCGAAGCGAGGGACGACACGAATGGCATTCTACGACGGCGTGTTCGACGCGCTCGGGCTGCGCAGCTGGTGCGACGCGGCCGAGGCGGGCGGACCCATGAGCATGGCGGAGCTGCTGGCCCGCAACTCCGGCGGCGGCGGCACGGCCGCGGTGGCGGACGCGGGGCCGGTGCTGCCCTTTCCCTCGCTCGACGAGCTGCACAAGTCCTGCGACGCGATCCCGCGCACGCGCGAGATGACCTCGGGCGTGGAGGACGCGTTCCTGGCCGCCAAGGACGGGCTGAAGCTGGTGCTCGACCCGATCACGCAGCCCCTGTCGTGGATGCTGGACGGGGCGCTGGAGCTGTTCACCTGGCTGCCTTGGTGGGTGCTGATCCCCGGCCTGATCCTCCTGACGTGGTACGTCAGCCGCGCGGTCGGCGTGACCGTGTTCGTGGCGCTGTCGTTCCTCTTCCTGGGCGCGATCGACCACCTCGACGTGGCGATCCAGACCCTGTCGATCATCTTCGTGTGCACGGGCCTCTGCGTGCTGCTCGGCGTGCCCATCGGCATCGCCATGTCCAAGAACGACGGCCTGCAGCGCGCCACGATCCCGGTGCTGGACCTGCTCCAGACCCTGCCGAGCTTCGTCTACCTGATCCCGCTGATCTTCCTGTTCTCGGTCACCGAGTCCAAGCTCTACGGCATCGCCATCATCCTCTACGCCATCGTTCCGGTCGTGCGCCTGACCGACCTCGGCATCCGGCTCGTGGACCGCGACGTGATCGAGGCCGCCGACGCCTTCGGCATGACGCCGCGCCAGAAGCTGTGGAAGGTGGAGGTGCCCCTCGCCCTGCCCAACATCATGGCGGGCGTGAACCAGACCATCATGATGAGCCTCGCCATGGTCGTGATCGCCTCGCTGGTCTCCGCACCCGGATTGGGCGTGCTGGTCCTGCGCGGCATCCGCAACCTGGAGCTGGGCGTGGGCCTCGTGGCCGGCCTCGGGATCGTGCTGCTGGCGGTCATGCTCGACCGGGCCTCCAAGGCGGCGCTGGCCCGCGTCGATGTGTCGAGGAGCGTGAAATGAAGGGTGACCGCAGCAAGGGGCCGCAGGTCCGCATCGACGGCCTCTACAAGATCTTCGGGCCGCGCTCCGTCGAGATGATGGACCATGTCCGCGCGGGCATGGGCAAGCCGGAGCTCCTGGCCGAGCACAACCACGTGCTGGGCCTGCAGGACATCAACGTCGACATGTACCGCGGCGAGATCACCGTGGTGATGGGCCTGTCGGGGTCCGGCAAGTCGACGCTGATACGGCACCTCAACCTCCTGATCGAGCCCACCGCGGGCGCGGTCGTGGTCGAAGGTACCGACGTCACCCACCTCGACACCGAGCAGCTGCGCGAGATGCGGCGCACCAAGATGTCGATGGTGTTCCAGAAGTTCGCGCTCCTGCCCCACCGCTCCGTGCTGGAGAACGCGGCCATGCCGCTCGAGGTGCGCGGCGTGGACAAGGCCGAGCGCGAGGCGGAGGGCGCCAAGTGGCTCGCCCGCGTCGGCCTCGCGGGCTACGAGGACCGCTATCCGCACCAGCTCTCGGGCGGGATGCAGCAGCGGGTGGGCATCGCCCGCGCGCTGACCTCGAACTCCGACATCATGCTGATGGACGAGGCGTTCTCGGCGCTCGATCCCCTGATCCGCACCGACATGCAGGACCTCCTGCTGGAGCTGCAGGACGAGCTGCACAAGACCGTGGTGTTCATCACCCACGACCTCGACGAGGCGCTGAAGCTCGCCGACCATCTGGTGATCCTGAACGACGGGGCGGTGGTGCAGCAGGGCGAGCCGCAGGACATCCTGCTCAATCCGGCGGACCCCTACATCGAGGATTTCGTCAGCGACATCAACCGCGCCCGCGTGCTGCGCGTGCGTTCGGTGATGCACCACGAGCCCACGGGGCGCGAGGTGGCCGGCGACGTGGACGCCAATGCGACGCTGGAGTCGCTGATCGCGGAGTCGGGCGGCGAGACCGATCGGGCCTACCGCGTGGTCTCGAACGGCGAAGTGGTGGGCGAGATCGACATGGCCGATCTGGTCCGCGCCTTGGTGCCGCGGGTCTCCGAGGGGGCCGCGCGGGCGAGCTGACGGCCCCGGCGGGCGCTACGAGGCGCCCGCCCCCAGCTTCCAGTCCACCGAGCGGCCCGCCTCGCGCACGGCGCGCTCGCGGCGCCAGCCCTCGGGCATGGCGAGGTAAGGGTGGGACTCGATCTGCGCGAAGGCCCCGTCCTCACCGGCCACCATGCGGCGCACGTCGATGCGCGGGTGGTCCAGCTCCAGCACCGCGTACTCGTTGGCAGACCCGCGCAGACGGTTCGAGAGGCCCGTGCCGACGTGGACCTGCAGCGTCTCGCGCCCGCCCTCGCGGGTCACGAAGGGTTCCACCAGCCAGGCGTGCAGGTGGCCCGAGAGGATCACGTGGGGCCCGGCCTCGGCCCAGAGTCGCAGGGCGGCGGGCGCGCCGCGCATCAGCTTCTTCTCGATCTCCTCGCCGTGGTGGAACGGGTGGTGGGCCATCACGACCACGGTGCGGCGGCCCCGCTCCGCGCGGATCGTCTTGGCCACGCGCTCGCGTTGGCGGCGGTCCACGCGGCCGCGCTGGTGCGACCACGGATCGGTGGTGTCGACGCCGAGGATCACGGCCGTGTCTGTCTCGTGGCGCGGCTCGGGGTCCTCGGCGATCCAGCGGCGGTAGGGGGCGAGGGCGTCGGTCCAGCGCAGGGGGAGGTTGAGGAGCGGGATGTCGTGGTTGCCGGGCACCGCGAGCCACGGCGCGGGCAGGGAGTCGACGAAGGCGCGGGCGGGGCGGAACTGCGAGGCGCGGGCGCGCTGCACGAAGTCGCCGGCCACCAGCACGAGGTCGGGCTGCTCGGCGCGGATCGACTGGAGGAGGCGCGCGGGCACGCCGTCGTCGACCCGCCCGAAGTGGAGGTCCGCGATCAGGGCGACGCGCATCACGCCGCCTCCGGCAGGGGAGCCTCGGACGGGGCGATCACCTCGAGTGCGTCCGTCAGCGCGCGGAAGCGGTAGGGGCCGCGCATCCGCTCGCGCTCGCCGTCGCGGGCCACGAGGCGGTTGGGGCGCGCGGTCTCGATCAGGATCTCCCGCCCCGTGACGAGGCGGTAGTCCACGCCGCGCCGCATGCGCCCCGCCATGACCCGCAGCGCCAGCCACAGGAGCTGGAGGCGGCCCACGTCGGGGGCGAGGAACAGGGCGAGCTCGCCCCGGCGCACGGCGTCCACGCCCTCGAAGCCGTACTGCTCGAGCTGGTATGCGCAGGTGGCCACGAAGGCCATCGGCGAGCGCATCCGCTCGGGCGGGCGCCCGTCCACGGATATGGCCATGTGGAGGGGACGGTAGAGCGTGGCCATCGCGGTGATCACCGACCAGTAGGCGGCGAGGCGCGAGCGGCCCCAGCGCTTGTAGGTGGTCTCGCGC
>NZ_CP083539.1:0-27500 GCF_025144335.1 Jannaschia sp. W003 | reverse complement strand
CTCTGCGAAGTCGCAAGACGACGTATAGGGTCTGACGCCTGCCCGGTGCCGGAAGGTTAAAAGGAGGGGTGCAAGCTCCGAATTGAAGCCCCGGTAAACGGCGGCCGTAACTATAACGGTCCTAAGGTAGCGAAATTCCTTGTCGGGTAAGTTCCGACCTGCACGAATGGCGTAACGACTTCCCCGCTGTCTCCAACATCGACTCAGCGAAATTGAATTACCTGTCAAGATGCAGGTTACCCGCGGTTAGACGGAAAGACCCCGTGCACCTTTACTACAGCTTCAGACTGGCATCAGGCCATGCATGTGCAGGATAGGTGGTAGGCTTCGAAGCAGGGACGCCAGTCTCTGTGGAGCCTCCCTTGAGATACCACCCTTGCATCGCTTGGTGTCTAACCGCGGTCCGTTATCCGGATCCGGGACCCTCTGTGGCGGGTAGTTTGACTGGGGCGGTCGCCTCCTAAACAGTAACGGAGGCGCGCGAAGGTTGGCTCAGAGCGGTCGGACATCGCTCGTTGAGTGCAATGGCATAAGCCAGCCTGACTGCGAGACTGACAAGTCGAGCAGAGTCGAAAGACGGCCATAGTGATCCGGTGGTCCCAAGTGGGAGGGCCATCGCTCAACGGATAAAAGGTACGCCGGGGATAACAGGCTGATACTGCCCAAGAGTCCATATCGACGGCAGTGTTTGGCACCTCGATGTCGGCTCATCTCATCCTGGGGCTGGAGCAGGTCCCAAGGGTACGGCTGTTCGCCGTTTAAAGAGGTACGTGAGCTGGGTTTAGAACGTCGTGAGACAGTTCGGTCCCTATCTTCCGTGGGTGTAGGATACTTGAGAGGAGTTGCCCCTAGTACGAGAGGACCGGGGTGAACGATCCACTGGTGGACCTGTTGTCGTGCCAACGGCAGTGCAGGGTAGCTATGATCGGACAGGATAACCGCTGAAGGCATCTAAGCGGGAAGCCCCCCTCGAAACAAGGTATCCCTGAGGACCGTGGTAGACCACCACGTCGATAGGCCGGAGATGTAAGCGCAGCAATGCGCTCAGTTGACCGGTACTAATTGTCCGATAGGCTTGACCCGATCCAGTGGAAGCAAGGCTTCCGCTCGAAAGCATACGAAGTGCACAAGACTTGGACCCTCCGGACCCTTGCTCGGTTTGGTGATCATAGCGCGAGCAAAACACCCGATCCCATCCCGAACTCGGCCGTTAAGTGCCGTAGCGCCAATGGTACTGCGTCTTAAGACGTGGGAGAGTAGGTCATCGCCAAACCTAGCAAGGGCCCGGAACGCGTATCTCTATGACGATGCCACCGACACCCAGGGCTTACCCAAGCCCTACCGTCGCGGGGTGGAGCAGCCCGGTAGCTCGTCAGGCTCATAACCTGAAGGTCGTAGGTTCAAATCCTACCCCCGCAACCAAATCCGCAGATCGACGCCAACGGCCGCCCCCAAGGGCGGCCGTTGGCGTTTCAGGCTCTCTCACGACGGGGCGGCGCCATCACGCCGCCCCCCATTCGCTACCGGTGCTTGCGGATCTCGCCCGACTGAAGGCGCCCGAAGTAGCTCGCGGTCTCGCGCTTCACGATCGGCATCAGCACGTAGAGCGCCGTGATGTTGACGACCGCCATCGCGAAGATCATTGCGTCCGAGAAGTCGATCACCGCGCCGAGCTGCGCCGCCGCGCCGATCACCACGAACAGGCAGAAGATGATCTTGAACACCAGCTCCTTGGTCTGGCCCTCGCCGAAGAGGTAGGTCCAGGCCTTCAGCCCGTAGTAGCTCCAGGAGATCATGGTCGAGAAGGCGAACAGCACGACCGCCAGCGCCAGCACGTAGGGGAACCACGACAGACCCGTCGCGAAGGCCGCCGAGGTGAGCTGCACGCCCGAGACGCCGCCCACGGTGGAGATCGCCGTTCCCGCCTCGTCGAGCACGAAGCGGCCCGTGGCCTCGTCAACGATCAGGACGCCCGAGATGGTGATCACCAGCGCCGTCATGGTGCAGATCACCACCGTGTCGATGAACGGCTCCAGCAGCGACACCACGCCCTCCGTGACCGGCTCGTTGGTGCGCACCGCCGAGTGGGCGATCGCAGCCGATCCGACGCCCGCCTCGTTCGAGAAGGCCGCGCGGCGGAAGCCCTGGATCAGCGCCCCCACGAGGCCGCCGGCCACGCCGAGCCCGGTGAAGGCGCCCGCGAAGATCTGCCCGAAGGCCCAGCCGATCATGTCGAAGTTGACCAGGAGCACCACGAGGGCCGCGCCCACGTAGAGCAGGCCCATGAACGGCACGACCTTCTCGGTGACGCGGGCGATGGACTTGATGCCCCCGACGATCACCGCGAACACCACGACCGCGAAGACCACGCCGGTGATCCAGCCGGGATAGTCGCCGACGATGCCCGAGATCTGCGCATGCGCCTGGTTGGCCTGGAACATGTTGCCGCCGCCGAGCGCGCCGCCGATGCAGAAGATCGAGAACAGCACCGCCATGATGCGCCCCCCGGGCGCGCCGCGCTCGGTGAACCCCTTGGTCATGTAGTACATCGGGCCGCCCGAGACGTGTCCGTCCGGGAACTCGTTGCGGTACTTCACGCCGAGCGTGCACTCCGTGAACTTCGACGCCATGCCCAGGAGGCCCGCCACGATCATCCAGAACGTCGCGCCCGGCCCCCCGATTCCCACCGCGACCGCGACGCCTGCGATGTTGCCGAGGCCCACGGTGCCCGACAGCGCCGTCGCGAGGGCCTGGAAGTGGCTGACCTCGCCAGCGTCGTTCGGGTCCGAGTAGTCGCCCCGCACCAGCGCGATGGCGTGGCCGAAGGCGCGGAACTGGATGAACCCGAAGTAGATCGTGAACACCGTGGCGCCGACCACCAGCCACAGCACGATCCAGGGGAACGAGACCCCGAACACGCTGAAGGGCAGGGGCGCGAAGATCAGGTTCACGAACCAGCCGGTGCTGTCGGCGAACAGCGCGTTGACGCGGTCGTCGAGGCTGGGCGCCTCCTGCGCGGCGGCGGCGAACGGCGCGAGCGCCGCGATGGTGGCCGCCGCGGCGGCCCCTGCGAGATGTCGCATGTGATTGTCCCCTCTCATGGCACGATCGTCACGGGCACGGTGGCGCTGGCGATCAGGCGTCCGCTCACGCCGCCGAACACCCGCTCGACCATGTTCTGCGCGCCCACGCGGCCGATGATGATCTGCGCCGCGCCGCTTTCGCGGGCGAGGCGGTTGAGCACCTCGGCGGCATCGCCGTGGGCGACCCGGTCCTCGACCGTCAGGCCCTCGCCGCGCAGCCGCTGCACGGCCGGATCGACGATGCGCTCGTGGGCGATGCGCGTCTCCTCCTCGCGGCGGCCGTGGCGCCGCTCGTTCTCCTCCGCGGTCTGGAACGTCCAAGGCGACCACTCGACCACGTAGCAGACCACGATCACGCAGTCCCGGAGGGCCCGGGCCCGCTCGCGCGCGAAGTCGAGTGCCCGCTCCCCCGCGGGGCTCCCGTCCAGCCCGACCACCAGATATGTCGGCTCCATCGCATTCCTCCCACTTTCCCTGCGGCGATCGCGCGACTCGGGCGGCGCTGCCGCAGGGGAACCATAGCAGGCGCGCGGCACGGTTCGGCAACACCCGTCGGATGGGGGGCTCGTCGCGGACCGTCCGGGGCGCGGATCGGATCGCCTCACCGGGCGCGGGCATGCGGGCAGGCGTTTGCGCGCCCCATCGCGGCCCGCTAGAACCGGGGGCGCGAGCGGGGAGAGCGACATGAACGACCTGTGGGCGGGGCTCGCCGCTGCCGTGCGCCTCGTGGTCACACTCGATCCCGACCTGGTGGAGATCACGCTGCGCTCGCTGCGCGTCACGCTGACCGCACTCGTTGTCGCCGCCGTGATCGCCTTTCCGCTCGCCGCCTGGCTCGCCGTGCGCCGGTTCCGCCTGCGCCGTACCGTGATCGCGGTGCTCAACGCGCTGATGGGCCTGCCGCCCGTGGTAGTGGGGCTCGTGGTCTACGTGCTGCTTAGTCGGGCGGGGCCGCTGGGCGTGCTGGGGCTGCTCTTCACGCCCACGGCCATGATCGTGGCTCAGGTCGTGATCATCGTGCCGCTGATCGCCTCCGTGGCCCACCAGTCCCTGCGCGACCTGTGGAGCGAGTACCACGACCTCCTGATCTCCATGAACGCCACGCAAGGGCAGCGCATCCGCGCGCTCCTGTGGGACGCCCGGCGCGCGCTACTGACGGCCGCTTTGGCGGGGTTCGGGCGGGGCATCGGCGAGGTGGGGGCGATCATGATCGTGGGCGGCAACATCGACCACGCCACCCGCGTGCTGACCACCGCCATCGCGCTCGAGACGGGGCGGGGCGACTTCGCCATGGCGCTGGGGCTCGGCTTCGTGCTGATCGCGCTGGCGCTCGCCGTGAACCTCGCGATCCACTGGCTGGGGCGCACCGAGTCGGAGGGCCGCTGGTGAGCATCCTTCCCGCGCGCGCGCACGGCGCGCTCACCCGCCGGCGGGGCCGCGTGCTGGCCGGCCCCGTGGACATCGTGCTGGAGCGGGGCGGCATCACGGTCGTGATCGGACCCAACGGGGCGGGCAAGACGTCGCTCCTGCGGATGCTCCACGGCATCGCCCGGCTGCATGGCGGGCGGATCGATTGGGGCGGCGGGGTGGAGGCGGCGCGGCGTGCGCAGGCCTTCGTGTTCCAGCGCCCCGTCATGCTGCGCCGGAGCGTGGTGGACAACGTGGCCTACCCCCTGCGCCTCGCCGGCCTGCGCCGCACGGAGGCCCGCGAGCGTGCGGCGGAGTGGGTCGAGCGGGTGGGACTGGGGGCTGCGATGGACCGCCCCGCCACCCAGCTCTCGGGCGGCGAGGGGCAGAAGCTGGCGCTCGCCCGCGCCCTCGCGCCGGGTCCGGAGCTGGTGTTCCTCGACGAGCCCTGCGCCTCGCTCGACGGGCGCGCCACGCGCGAGATCGAGGCGATCCTCGTGGCGGCGCGCGACGCGGGCACCACGCTGGTGATGTCCACCCACGACATGGGGCAAGCCCGCCGTCTCGCGAACGCGGTGTGGTTCATGCGCGGCGGGCTCTTGCACGAGCGGGCCGGGGCTGATGACTTCTTCGCCGGACCCGCGACCCCCGAGGCGCGGGCGTTCCTGAGGGGAGACATCGTCGAATGATCCGCACCGTCGCCGCGTTCGCATGGCTCCTGGCCGCCGCCGCCACCGCCTCCGCCGCGCAGGCCGAGAAGATGCGGATGGCCGTCACCACCTCGTTCCACAACTCGGGGCTCTCGGACGTGCTACTGCCCGCGATCGAGGCGGACACCGGCATCGAGGTGCAGCTCCTCGTGGTCGGCACGGGGCAGGCGCTGCGCCTCGGCGAGTCGGGCGACGTGGACGCGATCCTCGTGCACTCGCGCGCCGCCGAGGAGGCCTTCGTGGCCGCCGGCCACGCGCCGCACCGCACCGAGATCATGTACAACGACTTCGTGATCGTCGGCCCCGCCAACGACCCGGCGGGCGTGATGGGGGCGAAGACGGCCGACGCGGCCCTGCGGCGCATCTCCGAGGCGGCCGCCGACTTCGTGAGCCGGGGCGACGACAGCGGCACGCACAAGACCGAGCGCGCGCTCTGGGCCGCCGCCGGGGTCGCGCCGCGGGGCGGCTGGTACAAGGAGGTGGGCGCGGGCATGGGCGCGGCGCTCAACACCGCCGCCGGGCTGGGCGCCTACGCCCTGACCGACCGGGCCTCGTGGCTGAACTTCGCGAACCGGGGCGGGCTCGTGCTCCTGTTCGAAGGCGACCCCGCGCTGTTCAATCAGTACGCCTTCCTGCCCGTCAGCGCCGAGCGCCATCCCCACGCGAACGCCGATGCGGCAATCCGGCTGGAAGCATGGCTGACCTCGGACGCGGCCCGCGCCCTAGTCGACGGCTACACCGTCGCGGGCGAGCGCCTGTTCACCTTCAACGCGGCGGCGCCGGCGGAGTAGGCGCTACTCGTCCAGCGAGCCGTGGATCGCGAACTGGTCGAGCCCTGCGTCCTGCGGCTCGATCACCCGGAACGCCTCGCGCACGCCGGCGGGCGTCAACTCGCGCGCGACCGTGAGCAGCGTGTTGGGGGCGTGGCCGTCGCACAGCTCGGCCATGTGGCGGATCTCCTCGGCGGCGACGGGGCGGGCCGCCTCCGCCGAGGGAGCGCCGTAGAAGGCGACGAAGTGGGCGGCGAGCATGTCCGTCAGCACCCCGACCTCGGCCTCGGTCGCCTCGGTCACCGCCACGAAGGTGGCGCGCCCGAAAGTCTCCAGCCCCAGCCAGCCGTTCGCGAAGGCCTGCCGCGCCTTGCCGGCCAGGTCGCCCTCGGTCCAGTCCGAGAACTCGAAGCCCCCCGACACGCACCACTCGCCGGTGCGCGCGGGCGAGGCGAAGACGCGGGTGTCGGATTCGTCGAAATGGATCGCGCGGGCCAGCTTCATGGGGTCTCCACCAGGGTCACGAGGGGCACGAGCCGGGTCGCGCCGTCCTCCTTGCGCAGCATGCCCAGCCGCTCGTCCAGGCCGAGGAACGTGGCGCCGTCGGGCAACGGCTCGCCCAGCCCGTGGAGGAGGCCGGAGTATTCCGCATGGAGCGGGGCCATGCCCTCGCGCTCCCAGCGGTCGATCCAGTTCATGGTGTGCCGCGCCCAGGCCTCGATCAGCCGCTCGGGCGCGAGGTCGCCGCAGCCTTCCGCGAAGAGCGCGGTGCGGTCCGGGTCGTGCCCCGGCTCGTCGTCCCCGGGGCGGAAGGCGAGCGAGAAGCCCACCACAAGCCATTCCGGCACCACGTCAACCTCATCGGTGGAGGCTACCGCGCGCAGATGCCCGCAGCGCGCCCCGTTCACGCGCACCGTGCCGTCCCAGTCCAGATGCACGGCCACCTCGGGCGGGGCCAGCGCGCCAAGGGCGTTCTGGAGACCCACGCCGCACAGCGGCAGCATCGCCGCGCCCTCCTCCAGCGTCACGTCGGGGGCCAGCACCAGCGCGGCGCCGCTCTCGGCGGGACCGACCCGGTAGCAGATCAGCCCGCCGTCGCAGCCTTCCTGCGCGCGCAGGATCGCGGCATCCACGGGGTCGGCGATCACCGCCTCGCCGGCCATCAGCGGCGGGAAGGTCGGCGCCTCGCTCACGCGGGCACGCGCGTCATCAGCGCTTCTGCAGCGCGGTGGAAGGCGGCCGCCTCCGGCCCGTCGGGCTTTGAGACGACGATCGGGGCGCCGCCGTCGGCGGCCTCGCGGATCGACAGGTGCAGCGGGATCTCGGCCAGGAGCGGTACGCCCAGCTTCGCGGCCTCGGCCGCCACGCCGCCATGGCCGAAGATGTGCTCCTCGTGGCCGCAGCTGGAGCAGACGTGGGTGCTCATGTTCTCGATCATGCCGAGGATCGGCACCTTCAGCTGCTGGAACATGTCGATCCCCTTGCGCGCGTCGAGCAGCGCCACGTCCTGGGGCGTGGACACGATCACGGCGCCGTCCACCCGGAACTTCTGGCTCAGAGTCATCTGCACGTCGCCGGTGCCGGGCGGCAGGTCCACGAGCAGCACGTCGAGCGCGCCCCATTGCACCTGCGTCATCATCTGCTGCAGCGCGCCCATCAGCATCGGCCCGCGCCAGACCACGGCCTGGTCGTCGTTGGTCATCAGGCCGATCGACATGGCGGTGACGCCGTGGTTGCGCAGCGGCAGGATCGTCTTGCCGTCGGGCGAGGAGGGCCGCCCCGAGATGCCCAGCATCCGCGGCTGCGAGGGGCCGTAGACGTCGGCGTCCAGCAGGCCCACCCGGAGGCCGCGCTGCGCCATGGCGCAGGCGAGGTTCGCGGACACGGTGCTCTTGCCGACCCCGCCCTTGCCCGAGGCGATGGCGAGGATGCACGCGATGCCGGGCACCGCCTGCGGGCCCTTGGGCTCGGCCGCGCGGGCGGGCTTGAGGTCGGGGGGCGGAGCCTTCTCGGCGTGGCCCGTCAGCACCACCGAGACCGGGTCCGCGCCGAGCGCGCGCAGGCGCCGCTCGGCCTCGTCGCGGAGCGGCGCGTAGGCCTCGGCCATGGAGGGCGCGATCTCCATCACGAAGCGCACGGCCTGGCCGTCTACGTTCAGGGCGCGCACCACGCCGGAGGCGACGATGTCGCCGCCCGCCGGGTCCTCGATGCCCCGCAGGGCGGCCAGAACGTCGTCGCGGGTGAGGCTCACTCGGCGCCCTCGATCCGGCCCTCGACCACGTGCTCCATGTCCAGCCCCTCGACCGTGATCACGGCGCGGGCGCGGAACGTCTTGCCGGCGGTGTCCTGGCCGCGCATGGCCTCCTCGATGGCCTGCTGCGAGGTGACGCCCACCTGCTTCAGGAACTTGCGCATCGACATGTTGAAGCTGTCGTCCATGACGGTCTCCCTCCCGGGGGCGACGGTGCCCCGGCCCCGCGCATCGCACGAATCGGCGTCGCCGTTCCAGCCCCGCCGCCGCGCGGCGGCGGGCGCATCAATGCCTCGTGCGCTTCCGCAGCTCGTCCTCGGTGGTGCGGGGGCGGGGGCGTTCGGGGCCGCGGAACGGGTTGTCCGCCGAGAGCACCTGCGCCTGCACCCGGCAGTCGTCGCACATGCGGATCTGCCGCGCCTTGTCGGTGCCCGCGAACATCGGGTGCCCCTCCAGCTTGGCGGCCACCCGCTCGATGGTCGAGGCCACGCCGAACAGCGCACCGCACTCCACGCAGGCGGCGGGCTCCTCCTCGTAAAGGATGCGCTGCTCGAAGGCGGCGGGGGCGAGGTCCATGCGCGGCTCCAGCGCGATCGCGTCCTCGGGGCAGACGGTGGCGCAGATGCCGCACTGGAGGCAAGCGTCCTCCTGGAAGCGGAGTTGCGGGCGGTCCGGGTTGTCGCCCAAGGCCCCCGACGGGCAGAGCGACACGCAGGCGAGGCAGAGCGTGCAGGCCTTCGTGTCCACCAGCACCGCGCCGTAGGGCGCGCCCTCGGGCAGGGGCAGCGTGCCATCCGTCCCGTGCAGTCCCTGCGCCGCCTGCCGCGCGATCTGGCGCCGCGTGCCCATGGGGCGCACGGGCGCGGCCACCGGGGCGGGGGGCACGTCGCCGTGGAGCCGCGCGGCCATCGCCTCGGGGTCGGTCTCATCGAGGATCACGGCGGCGCCCGGTGCGGCGAGGGCCGACGTCAGCATCACCTGTGCCTCGAGGGCTGCCCGATCCGCATGGGGGCCAGGCAGCCAGAGCACCTGCGCGAAGCCGGCCGCGAGGGCGGCCATCGCCTCGGCGTGGCCGAAGGCGTTCAGCGCCTCCAGCTCCACCGGGATCGTGTCGGCGGGCAGGCCGGGGCCGAAGCGCGCCGCCAGCCGCACCATCTCCATGCCGTGGGCGTCCACCGCCAGGAGGCGCGGTGCGGTGCCGCCCGCCGCGCGGTAGGCGGTGGCCAGGGTCTGGACGCGGCGGAACGTCGTCTCCACGGGCGGCGCGTCGAAGGAAATCGCGCCCGAGGGGCAGGCGGCCGAGCAAGACCCGCAGCCGGCGCAGACGAGGGGATCGATCGAGACGTGCTCGCCTGCCGGCGTGATCGCGCCCGTGGGGCAGAGGTCGAGGCAGCGCGTGCAGCCGACCTGGCCCGCACGGCTGTGGGCACAGAGCAGCGGCTCCAGCCGCACGTGGAGCGGCTTCTCGAAGGTGCCCACCGCGTGCGAGGCTTCCAAGACGGCGGCGGCCACGGCTTCGGGGCGGCCCGGATCGGCACGCAGGTAGCCGTCACGCTTGGCGGGCGCGGGGAACAGGGACGTGCCGCCCGTGAGGTCGAGGATCAGGTCGCACTCGGACACGGCGCCGTCGCGCGGTCCCCCCAGCCTCAGCACGCCCCTCCCCCCCGGGTCCATCTGTCGCAGGGCGTCGATGCGCACGCGGAAGGCGCCCAGCGTGCCGGTGGCGCCGCGCAGGCGTCCCGCGATCACGTCGAAGGGCGGGCGCTCGGGCAGCTCGGGGTCGGCGTCGAGCAGCACCGTGACGGCGAGGTGCGGCGCGAGGCGTTCGGCGGCGTCCAGTGCCGCGTCCCGCGGACCGATCACGAGGCACACCCCGTGAGAGGTCACGTCCACCGCCCGCGTTGCCGGCACCTCAAGCTGCGCCTCGGCGATCAGCGCGGCCTGCTTCGGGAGCGTGGGGGCGGCGTCGTCGGTCCAGCCGGCGCGGTCGCGCAGGTCGATCAGCTGCGGCATTGCCACGCCGGCCTCCTCGGCCAGGGCCTCGAAGGTGGCGCGCTCCTGCTCGCAGGCGATGGCGTCGCCGCGTGCGATCGCCTCGGCGGCGCGGCCGATCTGCCGGGTGCACAGCGCGTCGCAGACCGTGCCGGTCTCCAGCCCCGTCGCAGCTGCGAGGCCTTCCGCGTCGAGCCGCTGCGATCCCTCGCAGCTGCACAGCACTAGCCGTCGTGTCATGGTCCATCCCCCATGCCGCGTCCCCCTGCGGACCGGCGGGCGGCAGGCTAGACGCGTTTCGTTCCCGCGTGCAACCGGGGCGGCGCCGCGCCGCCGGCTGCCGTCGCGCTCGCCGCGGTGCGGCGTGGAATGGCCCTTCCCGCGGGGCCGGACGGGGTGCAAGAATGGTGGCCGGGAAGGGAGCCCGTCACTCACCGGATGATCCGACACCCCGAGAAATACGAGACGATGTCCCTCGGCATCGTTCTGACCTGCCGACCGGGCGTGACCCGGTGGGCCCGGACCGTGTGGGCCGCCACCGGCCTCCTGCCGGGCGCCGGCCCCGCCGACTGGCGCGAGCTGCGCCGCGAGGGCGAGGCCGCCGAGTACCACGCCGCCACCGTCCCGCTGGAGCTGCACGGCGCCGAGACCGAGGCCTACATGCACAACCTCGCCGCGCGCGTCCCCTCGGTCTGGGTGGTGATGCGCGAGGGCACGGGCGAGCGGCCCCTCAGCGTGACGCTGGCCACCGTGTCCCCCTACGAGGCGCAGGACTACACCGACTCGGGCGAGGAGCTGGTCGAGAAGATCGCCATGCCCGCCGGCCTGCGCGCCTGGGTCGAGGACTTCTGCGCCCGTTTCCACGTGGACGAGGCCTTCAAGAAGCGCCGCCGCGACCGCACCCGCACCGACCTCGTCGAGGACGGCGTGGGCGACGCGCGCATCGCGCAGGTGGCCGACGTCTACCGCTCGCCCGCCTCGCGCAAGGCGCGATTGCAATGAGCTGGTCGCGCAGACGGGCGGCCGTGGCCGCCGAGGCCCGCGCCGAGGAGGCCGCGCGCCGCGCCGAGGCCGCCGAGGCCCGCGACACGGCACTCGCCGAGCGTCCCGAGGCCGAGGTGTTGGCGGAGTTGGGCCTGCCCGACCCCGACGCCATGCAACCCGGCGACGACTTCGCCCGCTTCCTGCGCGAGGACGTGCCCGCGTGGCTGCGCCAGCGCGCCCTGCGGCGCCTGTGGCGCACGAACCCGGTGCTCGCCAACGTGGACGGGCTGGTGGACTACGGTGGCGACTTCACGGATGCCGCCACGGTCGTGCCGAACCTCGTGACCTCCTACGAGGTGGGGAAGGGCATGGCGCGTCACGTGATGGAGCTGGCGCGGCAGGCCGCCGAGGCGGAGGCGCGCGAAGGGGAGGGGGCGTCCGAGGCGGCGCCGGAGCCGATGCCGGAGGCCGAGCCGGAGCCGCTCGTCGCCGCTGTGCTTGAGACGCCCGCGCCCGTCGAGGCCGCCGCCGCCGAACCGGCGCTCACGCCCGAGGAGGAGGCCCCCGCGCCCGCCCCGCGCCGGATGCGCTTCAGCTTCGAGGGGGACGCCGCATGACCGCCGCCGCCCAGACCGCCGCCGCGATCCCCGAGGAGGACCGGCTCCGCGCCGACCTCTACAACTTCCTCGGGCTCGTCCTCGCCCGCGCGCCCGACCGCGGGCTGCTCGACCAGTGCGCGGCCCTCCGGGGGCAGGGCGGCGAGATCGGCGCGGCCATCGACGCGCTGGCCGCCAAGGCTCGCAAGTCCGACCCCAAGAAGGCCTCGCGGGAGTTCGAGGCCCTGTTCATCGGCCTCGGCCGGGGCGAGCTGCTGCCCTACGCCTCCTACTACCTGACCGGGTTCCTGAACGAGAAGCCGCTGGCGCTCCTGCGCCGCGACATGGCCGCGCTCGGGATCACCCGCTCCGCCAACGTCTACGAGCCCGAGGACAACGCGGCCTCGCTCATGGAGATGATGGGCGCCCTGATCGTGGGCCGCTTCGGCCCGCCCGCGCCGCTATCGAAACAGCGCGAGTTCTTCGCGCGCCACGTCGCCCCCTGGGCGCCGCACTTCTTCGCCGACCTCGAGAGCGCCAAGGGCGCCGACCTCTACGCGCCCGTGGGCGCGCTGGGCCGCGCCTTCCTGGCGGTCGAGAGCGAAGGCTTCCGCATGTCCAACGTCCACTGACAAACCCGAGGAGACCCCCGATGGAGAAGAAGGACGCCCCCGCCAGCCGCCGCGACTTCCTGCGGCTTGCCGGAACCGCCGCCCCGGTCGCCGCCGTGGCCGCCGCCACCGGCAGCGCCGCCGTGGCCGCCCAGCCCGCCGACCTCGCGTCGGACCGGATGCAGGACACCGCGCACACGCGCGCCTACTACGCCTCGGCCCGCTTCTGAGGCCGCCGCCGGCCCGAGGAGGGGCCGGCCGATGACACGATGCGCCCGCGCGGCGCGAGGGAGGACGACATGCTGAAGAGAAAGACCACCGGAGCCGCCCGCCGACCCGCCGCGCGCACCGGGATCATCGAGCGCGCCGCCGGCGCCACCGTGGACCGTCGCGCCTTCCTGCGCGGCTCGGGCCTCGCGGTGGGCGGGCTGGCCGCCATCTCCGCCACCGGCGGCGCGGTGGCGCCCGCCACGGCCGCCACCGCCGCCACCGGCGCGGTCGAGACCGTCAAGTCGGTCTGCACCCACTGCTCCGTGGGCTGCACCGTGGTCGCCGAGGTGCAGGACGGCGTCTGGACGGGCCAGGAGCCCGGCTGGGACAGCCCCTTCAACCTCGGGGCCCACTGCGCCAAGGGCGCCTCGGTGCGCGAGCACGCCCACGGCGAGCGGCGCCTGAAGTATCCGATGAAGAAGGTCGGCGGCGAGTGGGTCCGCATGACCTGGGAGGACGCGATCAACGAGATCGGCGACGGGATGCTGCGCTTGCGCGAGGAGTCCGGCCCCGACAGCGTCTACTGGCTCGGCTCGGCCAAGCACAACAACGAGCAGGCCTACCTCTTCCGTAAGTTCGCCGCCTACTGGGGCACGAACAACGTGGATCACCAAGCCCGCATCTGTCACTCCACCACCGTGGCCGGGGTCGCGAACACATGGGGCTACGGCGCCATGACCAACAGCTACAACGACATCCACAAGAGCCGCGCCATCTTCATCATCGGCGGCAACCCCGCCGAGGCGCACCCGGTCTCGCTGCTCCACGTGCTGAAGGCCAAGGAGGAGAACAACGCGCCCCTCATCGTGTGCGACCCGCGCTTCACGCGCACCGCCGCCCACGCCGACGAGTACGTGCGCTTCCGCCCGGGCACCGACGTCGCCCTCGTCTGGGGCATCCTGTGGCACATCTTCGAGAACGGGTGGGAGGACCAGGAGTTCATCCGCACCCGCGTCTGGGGCATGGACCAGATCCGCGAGGAGGTCGCGCGCTGGACCCCCGAGGAGGTGGAGCGCGTCACCGGCACGCCCGGCAGCCAGCTGCGCCGCGTGGCCCAGCAGCTCGCAAACAACCGTCCCGGCACCGTGATCTGGTGCATGGGCGGCACGCAGCACACCAACGGCAACAACAACACCCGCGCCTACTGCATCCTGCAGCTCGCCTTGGGCAACATGGGCGTCGCCGGCGGCGGCACCAACATCTTCCGCGGCCACGACAACGTGCAGGGCGCCACCGACCTCGGCGTGCTCTCGCACACCCTGCCGGGCTACTACGGCCTGAGCGACGGCGCCTGGGCCCACTGGGCCCGCGTCTGGGGCGAGGACCCGGAGTGGCTCAAGGGCCAGTTCGCGGTCGCCGAGGTGGACGGCGAGGAATCGAACCTCATGAACGTCACCGGCATCCCGGTGTCGCGCTGGATCGACGGCGTGCTCGAGGACCCGGCCAACATGGACCAGCCGGCCAACGTCCGGGCCATGGTGCTGTGGGGCCACGCACCCAACTCGCAGACCCGCATGACCGAGATGAAGACGGCCATGGAGAAGCTGGACATGCTGGTCGTGATCGACCCGTATCCCACCGTCTCCGCCGTGCTCCACGACCGCACCGACGGCGTGTACCTCCTGCCCGCCGCGACCCAGTTCGAGACCCGCGGCTCGGTCACGGCCTCGAACCGGAGTCTCCAGTGGCGCGACCAGGTCGTGGCGCCCCTGTTCGAGTCGAAGCCCGACCACGAGATCATCGCGCTCTTCGCCGCGAAGTTCGGCTTCGAGGACCGGCTGCTCCGCAACATCGAGATTGACGGCGAGCACGTGCCGAACGTCGAGAGCATCACCCGCGAGTTCAACCGCGGCATGTGGACCGTGGGCTACACCGGCCAGAGCCCCGAGCGCATCAAGCTTCACATGGCCAACCAGCACACCTTCGACCGCACCACGCTGCGGGCGAACGGCGGGCCGGCCGACGGCGACTTCTACGGCATGCCCTGGCCCTGCTGGGGCACGCCCGAGATGAACCACCCCGGCACGCCCAACCTCTACGACATGTCGATGCCCGTGGCCGAGGGGGGCCTCACGTTCCGCGCCCGCTTCGGCGTGGAGCGCGACGGCGAGAACCTCCTGGCCGAGGGCGTCTACTCGGTCGGCTCCGAGATCCAGGACGGCTACCCGGAGTTCACCTACCAGATGCTGGTTGACCTCGGCTGGCACACCGACCTGACCGACGCCGAGCGCCGGGTGATCGGCAAGGTGGCCGGCTTCATGAGCGACGAGGTCGGCAACGCCGACGACGGCGAGGAGGGCGTCAGCTCCCCTACCGGCGACCAGGCATCGAACGAGGAGGTGGGCGAGCAGTCCATGTCGCCGTTCCCGTCGGACTACGACACCCGCTCGGCGGGCGTGAACTGGAAGACCGACCTCTCGGGCGGCATCCAGCGCGTCGCCATCGCCCACGGCTGCGCCCCGTTCGGCAACGCCAAGGCCCGCGCGGTGGTCTGGACCTTCCCCGACCCGGTGCCGCTGCACCGCGAGCCGCTCTACACGCCGCGGCGCGACCTGGTGGCGGACTACCCGACCTACGAGGACCGCAAGTTCTACCGCCTGCCGACGCTCTATGCGTCGATCCAGAAGCAGGACTTCTCGGAGGACTACCCGATCATCCTCACCTCCGGCCGTCTGGTCGAGTACGAGGGCGGCGGCGACGAGACCCGCTCGAACCCCTGGCTGGCGGAGCTGCAGCAGCAGATGTTCGTGGAGATCAACCCGCGCGACGCCAACGACCTGAACGTGCGCGACGGCTCCATGGTCTGGGTCGAGGGCCCCGAGGGCGGCAAGGTCCATGTGATGGCCATGGTCACCGAGCGGGTGGGACCGGGCGTGGCGTTCATGCCCTTCCACTTCGGGGGCAAGTTCCAGGGCGAGGACCAGCGGTCCAAGTACCCGGAAGGGGCCGACCCCTACGTGCTGGGGGAGAGCACGAACACCGCGCAGACCTACGGCTACGACTCCGTCACCCAGATGCAGGAGACGAAGACCACGCTCTGCAAGATCCAAGCGGCGTAAGGGAGGGAACCCAATGGCACGCGCAAAATTTCTCTGCGACGCCGAGCGCTGCATCGAGTGCAACGCCTGCGTCACCGCCTGCAAGAACGAGCACGAGGTCCCCTGGGGGATCAACCGGCGGCGGGTGGTCACCATCCAGGACGGCGAGCCGGGCGAGCGCTCGATCTCGGTGGCCTGCATGCACTGCTCGGACGCGCCCTGCATGGCCGTCTGCCCGGTGGACTGCTTCTACCAGACCGACGACGGCGTGGTGCTGCACTCCAAGGACCTGTGCATCGGCTGCGGCTACTGCTTCTACGCCTGCCCCTTCGGGGCGCCGCAGTACCCGCAGGCCGGCAACTTCGGCTCCCGCGGCAAGATGGACAAGTGCACCTTCTGCGCCGGCGGCCCCGAGGAGAACCACTCGGCGGCCGAGTTCGCCAAGTACGGTCGCAACCGGATCGCGGAAGGCAAGCTGCCGCTCTGCGCCGAGATGTGCTCCACCAAGGCCCTGCTGGCCGGCGACGGCGACGTGGTCTCGGCCATCTACCGCGAGCGCGTGGTGGCCCGGGGCTTCGGCTCGGGCGCCTGGGGCTGGGGCACGGCCTACGATCAGAAGGGCGGATGACCGCTCCGTGAGGGCCTGCGGCCCTCACGGTCGGATCGCCCCGGTGGGGCGATCCGAGGTCATCCGCGGGCGCCCCTCCGGGGCGCCCGTCCAACATCAAGGGGCAGGGCACCTGTGCCGCCCGTCCCCCCAACGCCTTGAACCGACGCGGAAACCGGCGATAGCCTGACCCCCACGCCCCCGTCCGCCACCCCGGAGATGCCGCGATGACACGCCTGCTCGCCCACCTGCTGCTCTGCGCGGCCCTCGTGCTGCCCGGGATCGCCGCGGCGCAGACCGTGCGGCCCCCCGAGAACGCCACCAACGGCGAGGTCCTCCCCGTGCCCTCGCCGGCGCCCGGCGCCGACCCCTCGGTCGCGCCGCCTGCGCCCGCGCGCGAGGCGGTGCCCGCGCAAGGGCTCGACGACATCCTGCGCCGTCAGCAGGGCCTCGCCGTGGACGACACCGCGCGCCGCGAGGGGGCGGGCATGTCCGCGAACCCTGCCACCGGCATCGAGAACCAGCTCGGCACCTTGGGGGGCGCATCCGACCCCGAGATGTGGCGCGCCCTGCGCTACGGCTCCGCCGATGTGACCGTCTCGTCGGGCGACCCCGTGGGCTCGGTGCTGATGCAGGACGGCGGCATGCGCTGGCTCCAGTTCCGCCAAGGCCCGCTGCGCGAGTACGGCGGCTGGCTGCTGCTCGGCACGCTGGGCCTTCTCTTGGTGTTCTACCTGCTCCGCGGCCGCATCCGGGTCGACGGCGGCCTGTCAGGCGTCAAGATCCTGCGCTTCCGCTTCTACGAGCGCCTCGCCCACTGGACCATGGCGGCCTCGTTCATCGCCCTCTCGCTGACCGGCCTCGCGGTCCTGTTCGGGCGCGCGGTGATCCTGCCCACCTTCGGGCCGGAAGCGAACGCCGCCCTCCTCGTGGCCTCGAAGTGGGTGCACAACAACGTGGCCTGGCCGTTCATGATCAGCCTCGTCGCCGTGTTCTTCCTCTGGGTCTGGCACAACATCCCCAACATGACCGACGTGCGCTGGGTGCTGAAGGGCGGCGGCTTCATCGGCAAGGCGCACCCGCCGGCCAAGAAGTTCAACTTCGGCCAAAAGATGGTGTTCTGGGCGGTGATCCTGTTCGGCGCCTCGATCTCGGCCTCGGGCCTGTCGCTGCTGTTCCCGTTCGAGTTCCCCATGTTCGCCGGCACCTTCGCCGAGCTGAACGGCCTCGGGCTGACCGAGGCGGTCGGGCTCGAGCCCCTGCCCACCGCCCTGAGCCCTCAGGAGGAGATGCAGTACGCCCAGCTCTGGCACGCCATCATCGGCTTCGTGTTCATGGCGATCGTGATGGCGCACATCTACATCGGCACGCTGGGCATGCAGGGCGCGTACGATGCCATGGGCACCGGCGAGGTGGACGAGGCCTGGGCCGAGCAGCACCATTCGATCTGGCTCGAGAAGGTGCGCCGCGGCGAGGCCCCGAACCCGCATCCCGAGCTGCGCGGCGGCGACGCGCGCCACCCCGCCGAGTAGCGAAGTGTGCCGCCTCGTCCTCGCGCTGGCCCTCGCGGCCGCCCCCGCCGGGGCGGCCGACTTCGCCACGCTCAAGGGCCACGGCGGGCCGATCATGGACATCGCCGTGGACGCGGAAGGCCATGTGGCGACGGCCAGCTTCGACAACACGGTCGGCCTCTGGGACGGCGGTGCGCCGCGGTGGCTGGAGGCGCACGAGGCCGCCGCCACGGCGCTGGCCTTCGTGCCCGGCGGCCTCGTCTCGGGCGGCGACGACTTCGCGGTGATCCGCTGGCGGGACGGGGCGCCCGAGGCGTTGGGCCGCCATGCGGGCAAGGTCGCGGACGTGGCCGTCTCGCCGGACGGGCGGACGGCGGCCACGGCGAGCTGGGACGGCACCGTCGCGCTCTGGCCGTTGGAGGGCGAGGCGGAAGCGACGAGCATCCCCGTGGGCACGGGCGCGGGGGCGGTCGCCTTCGCGGAGGACGGGACGCTCTTCGCGGGCACTCAAGGCGGCGACGTGCTGCGGATCGCGGACGGCACCCCGCGCGCCATCGCGCGGAGCGGCTTCGGCGTGAACACCCTCGTCGCCGGCCCCGGCTGGCTGGCCGTGGGCACCGTGGACGGCGCGACGCGCATCCTAGATCCCGAGACCGGCGAGACCCTCCACGACTTCACGCTAGAGCGGCGGCCGATCCTCGCCATGGACTGGTCGCCCGACACCGGGATGCTGGCCGTGGGCGACGGCGACGGCTGGATCATGGTGGTGGACACCAGCACGTGGAAGATCGTGCGCGACGTGCGCGCGACCCGGCAGGGGCCGGTCTGGGCGCTGGCCTTCGCACCGGGCGGCGCGACGCTCTGGGCAGGCGGGCTCGACGACGTGGCCTACGGCTGGCCCGTCGAGGCGCTGGACCCCACGCCCGCGATCGACGGCGACCGCGCATTCCTGCAGGCGGCCAGCACCATGCCCAACGGCGAGCGTCAGTTCGTGCGGAAGTGCTCGATCTGCCACGCGCTGGAGCCGGGACCGTCGCGCCGCGCCGGCCCCACGCTTCACGGCGTGTTCGGGCGCCGCGCCGGCACGGTGCCGGGCTACCGCTACTCGGACACCCTGACGGGCAGCCCCATCGTCTGGTCGGCCGAGACCATCGACGCCCTGTTCGACCAAGGGCCGGACCACTACATTCCGGGCACCAAGATGCCCATGCAGGTGATCGGCGGCGCGAACGACCGCGCCGACCTGATCGCGTTCCTCGAGACGGCGACGGAGTAGGCGGATGAAGGCGATACTGAGCGGGATAGCTCTGACGGCCGTGCTGGCGGTGGCCGCCAACTGGCTGCTGCTGAACGAGGTGCGCTACACCGACGCCGAGCGCATCCGCGGCGACTCCGTGCGCCTCGACGGGGCGCTCGACCGCCAGTAGCCCCTCAGGCCACCCGCAGCCACGTGGTCATGCCCGAGGCGGCGTGGCCCAGCATGTGACAGTGCACCAGCCAGTCGCCGGGGTTGTCGGCGGCGAAGGCGATCTCGGCGGTGGCGCGCGGGGCAACGAGCGTGGTGTCCCGCAGCGCGCCGGGCCTGCCGTCGGGTCCCAGTTCCGCGAAGTGGTGGCCATGCAGGTGCATCGCGTGAGGCCACGCGGTCTCGTTGCGGAGCACCATCCGCACCGTCTCGCCTCGCGCCAGCTCGGCCAGCGGCGCGTCCGGGGGGCCGGCGTGACCGCCGAGCGACCAGAACAGGCCGCGCCCCGCGAGCGTGCGGGCGTCCATCCGCTCCGAGCCCACCGAGGCCCCGCGCATCCCGCCCATGGCGCCGCCCGCCAGCACGAGGCCGAGGGGCCGCGCGTCCGTCATCGCGGGCCGCGGCGCCGGGTTCGGGGGCAGGGGGGCGGGCACCGGACGGCGGGCCTGCACCGCGCCCGCGACGGGGATCGACGCCTGCACGTAGCCGCCGTCCCGCTCCAGGTGCACGAGGAACGCCTCGGCGCCCGCCTCGGCGGTCACGTCCACCACGAGATCGGCGCGCTGGGCCGGGCCGAGGACGAGCGGGCCGCGGATCGGCTCGGGCGCTTCCAGCGGCATGCCGTCGAGCGCCACGGTCCAGCCCTCCAGCCCCTCCAGCCCCAGCGTGAAGACGCGCGCGTTGGCGGCGTTCACGATCCGCAGCCGCAGCCGCGCGCCCGGGGCGGCGGGGGGCAGGGCCGGCTCCACCGCGCCATTGGTGGTCACCACGTTGCCGATGCGCCCGCCGTGGGAGTCGTCGTGGGGCATGCCGAACGCCCCCTGATGCATGCCGTCCGGGCCGAGGCGCCAGTCCTCCAGCATCAGCACATGCTCGGCGTCGACCTCGGGGGCGCCCTCGCGCTCCTCGATCACCAGGGGGCCACGCAGGCCGCGCCCGACCTGCTCCGTGCTGTCGCGGTGGGCGTGGTACCAGTAGGTGCCCGCGTCGGGCACCGCGAAGGCGTAGTCAAAGGTCTCCCCGGGCGCGACGGCGTCCTGCGTCAGCCCCGGCACGCCGTCCATCGCGTTAGGAAGGCGGATGCCGTGCCAGTGCGTCGCGGTGGGCACATCGAGCGCGTTGCGCAGCCGACGCTCGACGCGCGCGCCCTGCGCCACGCGGATTTCTGGGCCGGGAACGGTGCCGTCGTAGCCCCAGACGGGGGTCTCGGGATGGCCCGCGGGCAGGAGCTGCGCGCGGCCCCCGCGGGCGGTGATCTCGGTCGGGCCAGCGCGGGCAGCGGCGGGACGCACGAGGGCGGCGGCGGCGCCCGCGGCGAGGACGGCGCGGCGTGTCGGCTTCAGGATCATGGCATTCCCCCCCTGCGGCGTCCGCCCAAGATAGGGGGCGGGATGGTGCAGGAGAACCCGTGCCGGCGCGCGCGGGGGCGCGGCGGATCGCCCTAGGCGGACGCGCGCCGGAGCCGCGCCCCGGCGAGCGCGGGGTCAGACCGTCAGGTTCTCGACGTTCAGGGCGTTGTCCTGGATGAACGCGCGGCGCGGCTCCACCAGATCGCCCATGAGCTTCGTGAACACGTCGTCGGCCTCGGTCACGTCGTCGACCTCGACCTGCAAGAGCGTGCGCGCCTCGGGGTCGAGCGTCGTCTCCCAGAGTTGGCCGGGGTTCATCTCGCCGAGGCCCTTGTAGCGCTGGAGCGTCAGGCCTTTCTCGCCCTCCTTCAGGATGGCGTCCAGAAGGTCGATCGGCCCGTGCACCTCGATCTCGCGGTCCTTGCGCACCAGCGTGGCGGGGTCGGTGTAGACGTCCTGCGTCTCCTCGCTGACGGCGTTGAGGCGCCGGGCCTCTCCCGAGCGCAGGACGGCGCCGTCGAGGGTACGGACCTCCTCCACGCCGCGCAGCACGCGGGCGAGGCGCAGGCCGTGGTCCTGGGTGATGCGCCCCTGCCAGCCGCGCTCGTACTCGGCGGCCACCTGGTCGAGCCGCTCGGCCACGCGGTGGGCGGTGGCCTGCAGGTCGCCGTGGCGGTCGGGCTCGAAGCCGCCCGCCAAGGCGGCCTGCTCCAGGATGTGGCGCGGGTAGTGGGTGGGGAAGGCCTCGAGGATGCGGCGGAACAGGCGCGCGGCCTGCACCACGCGATCGAGGTCGAGGCCCGCGATCTCCTCGCCATTCTTCAGCCGCAGCACCGCGCCGTCGGTGCCCTGCTGCACGAGGTAGTCCTCGAGCGCGGTCTGATCCTTGAG
The DNA here is from genome assembly GCF_025144335.1 of Jannaschia sp. W003. NCBI lineage: Bacteria > Pseudomonadati > Pseudomonadota > Alphaproteobacteria > Rhodobacterales > Roseobacteraceae > Jannaschia > Jannaschia sp. W003. The sequence continues at coordinate 5,965 of NZ_CP083539.1, read as the reverse complement.
GTAGACCTCGGACTTGCCGCGCATCACTTTGTAGAGCGGCGGCTGGGCGATGTAGAGGTGTCCCGCCTCGATGATCTCGGGCATCTGCCGGTAGAAGAACGTGAGCAAGAGCGTGCGGATGTGCGCGCCGTCCACATCCGCGTCGGTCATGATGATGATCTTGTGGTAGCGCAGCTTGTCGAGGTTGAACTCGTCTCGGCCGATGCCGGTGCCCATGGCGGTGATCAGCGTGCCGATCTCCTGGGAGCCGAGCATCCGGTCGAAGCGCGCGCGCTCCACGTTCAGGATCTTGCCGCGCAGGGGCAGCACGGCTTGGTTGGCGCGGGAGCGGCCCTGCTTGGCCGATCCGCCCGCCGAGTCGCCCTCGACCAGGAACAGCTCGCGCTTGGCGGGGTCCTTCTCCTGGCACTCGGCCAGCTTGCCGGGCAGGCTCGCCACGTCGTTGGTGGACTTCTTGCGCGTCAGCTCGCGCGCCTTGCGCGCCGCCTCGCGGGCGAGCGCGGCCTCCACGATCTTGCCGACGATCTGGCGGGCCTGCTGGGGGTTCTCCTCGAACCACTCGCCGAGCTTCTCGTTCACGAGGTTCTCGACCGCGGGGCGCACCTCGGAGGAGACGAGCTTGTCCTTGGTCTGGGAGGAGAACTTCGGGTCGGGCACCTTCACCGAGAGCACGCAAGTGAGGCCCTCGCGGGCGTCGTCGCCGGTGAACGAGATCTTCTCGCGCTTGGCGATGCCTGAATCCTGCGCGTAGCGGGTGATGGTGCGGGTCAGCGCGCCGCGCAGGCCGGCGAGGTGGGTGCCGCCGTCGCGCTGGGGGATGTTGTTGGTGAACGGCAGGACGTTCTCGTGGTAGCTGTCGTTCCACCACATGGCGACCTCGACGCCGATGCCGTCGCGCTCCCCTTCCATGTAGATGGGGCTGTCCATCACGGCGGTCTTGGAGCGGTCGAGGTAGCGCACGAACTCGCGCACGCCGCCCTCGTAGAACAGCTCGGTGCGCAGCGGCTCGGCCGGGCGCGCGTCCTCCAGAACGATGCGCACGCCCGAGTTCAGGAACGCCAGCTCGCGCAGGCGGTGCTCCAGGGTCTTGAACGAGTACTCGAGGTTCGAGAACGTGGTGGTGGAGGCCATGAAGCGGACCTCGGTGCCGGTGCGCCCCCCGGCGTCGCCGACGACGCGCAGGTGCTCCACCGTGTCGCCGCGCTCGAAGCGGGCGACGTGCTCCTTGCCGTCGCGCCAGACGCGCAGCTCCAGCCAGTCCGACAGGGCGTTGACCACCGAGACGCCGACGCCGTGCAGGCCGCCCGACACCTTGTAGCTGTTCTGGTCGAACTTACCGCCCGCATGGAGCTGGGTCATGATGACCTCGGCGGCGGACACGCCCTCCTCCTCGTGGATGCCCACGGGGATTCCGCGCCCGTTGTCGTGCACCGAGACGCTGGAATCGGCGTGGATCTTGACCGTCACGGCGGTGGCGTGGCCGGCCAGCGCCTCGTCGATGCCGTTGTCGACCACCTCGTAGACCATGTGGTGAAGGCCCGAGCCGTCGTCGGTGTCGCCGATGTACATGCCGGGGCGCTTGCGCACGGCCTCCAGGCCCTTGAGGACCTTGATGGAATCGGCGCCGTACTCCTCGGGCGCGGGGGTGGTCTCGGTCATGGGGGGCGGTTCCTCGAATTGCCCCCGAGATATATGGACCGGAGCAACCGATGTCACGGTGCGACCCCCGGAAATGGAGGGGTTTCGGCCGGTTTCAAGCGCCTTTCAGGCGCCCGTCCGCGTCCATCGGCCAGAAGGGGTTGCAGGCGTACTCCCACAGGTGCCCGTCCGGGTCCGCCCAAGTGCCGGAATGGCCGCCCCAGTCCATCGCGCGCGGGGCGCGGACCTCTGCGGCCCCGGCAGCGAGGGCCTCCGCGAAGGCGCGGTCGGTCTCCTCGGGGGTGGGGAAGTTGACGGCCAGCGTCGAGGCCCCGGTGCCGAGGCTCTCGCGGGGGCGGCCCAGTTCCTCGGCCAACGCATCGAGCGCGAAGAGGCCCATGCGCCAGCCGCCGCAGTCGAAGAACGCGACGCCGGGATGGCTCTCGCACTCGCGCCAGCCGAGCCGTCCGTAGAAGGCGCGCGCGGCCTCTAGGTCGGCCACCCCGAGGGTGACGAGGGTGATCCGGTTCATGCGTCCTCCACGCGGCTCTCGCCGCCCTGTTCCGTCACCAGCAGGCGCTGGGCGTCGAGACCGGCGAACAGCTCGGCCCCGGTGCCCGTCAGGAAGGCCTGCGCGCCCAGCCGCTCCAGCTCCGCGTAGAGCGCGGCGCGGCGGCCCTCGTCCAGATGGGCCGCCACCTCGTCGAGCAGGAGCACCGGGGCGCCCGCGCCCTCGGCCAGCGCGCGGGCGTTGGCGAGCACCAGCGAGATCAGCAGCGCCTTCTGCTCGCCGGTGGAGCACAGGCGCGCCTCGATGCCCTTGGCGGCGTAGCTGCCCTCCAGGTCGATGCGGTGCGGCCCCACCAGCGTGCGCCCGGCGGCCATGTCGCGGGGGCGGGACTCGGCCAGCGCGCCGGCCAGGCCGTCCGCATCCTCGGGCGCCGCCTCGGGCGCGGCGAGGGCGAGGTCCGCGGCCGGAAAGGGGCCGTCCGGGTCCTGCGCCGCCACGAGGCGCATGAGGGCCGCGCGCCGCCGCTCCATGATTTCGGCCCCCGAGCGGGCCATCTGCAGCTCCAGCGCCTCGAACCAGTGGGCGTCGCGCACCCCGTCACGCAGGAGGCGGTTGCGGTCGCGCATGGCCTTCTCGTAGGCGAGCGCGCCGTCGGCATGGGCGGGAAAGAAGCTCAAGGTCACGCGGTCCAGGAAGCGGCGGCGCCCCTCGGCGCCCTCGGTCCAGAGCCGGTCCATCGCGGGCGTCAGCCACAGCACCCGCAGGAGCCGGGCGAGCGCGGCCTGCGGTGCCGCCTTGCCGTCGATGCGGGTCGCGCGCGGCTCGCCCGGCTCGGCCCGTAGCTCGATCTCGTGGGCGTCCTCGGCGATCACCTCGGCATGGACGCGCCAGCCCACGGCCTCGGGGCGGCGCACGATCTCCTCGGCGCCCGCGCGGCGCATGCCCCGGCCGGGCGACAGCAGCGAGATGGCCTCCAAGAGGTTGGTCTTGCCCGCGCCGTTGGGGCCGTAGACGGCGACCACGCCGCCGCCGGCGCCCGCAGGGAAGCGCAGCCGCGTACGCCGGTGCGAGCGGAAGTGCGAGAGCGAGAGGGCGGCGACGCGCGGCAAGCGCGTCAGACGCGCATCGGCATCACGACGTAGATGGCCGAGGTGTCGTCGCCTTCCTGCATGAGCGTGGGGTCGCCCGCGTCGTTGAAGCGGAACACCGCGTTCTCGCGGTCCACCTGCGCGGCGATCTCCTGGAGGTACTTGGCGTTGAAGCCGATCTCCAGCTTCTCGTCGGCGTAGGCCACGGCCAGCTCCTCCTCGGCGTTGCCCGAGTCGGGGGCGTTCACCGACAGCACCAGACGGTCCTCGTCGAGGCTCAGCTTCACAGCGCGTGAGCGTTCCGACGAGACGGTCGCCACCCGGTCCACGGCGCGCGCGAAGTCCTTAGCGTCCACCTCCAGCGTGCGCGGGTTGTTCGAGGGGATCACGCGGGCGTAGTCCGGGAAGGTGCCGTCGATGACCTTGGAAGTCAGCGTGATGTCGGGCGCGGCGAAGCGCACCTTGGTCTCGGAGACCGCGACGCCGATCTCGGCCTCGTCGTCGTCGAGCAGCTTCTTGAGCTCGCCCACCGTCTTGCGCGGCACGATCACGCCGGGCATCCCCTCGGCGCCCTCGGGCAGGGGGGCGTCGACGCGGGCCAGCCGGTGGCCGTCGGTGGCGACCGCGCGCAGCACGCGCCCCGCGTCGCCCTCGGCCACGTGGAGGTAGACGCCGTTGAGGTAGTAGCGCGTCTCCTCGGTGGAGATCGCGAAGCGGGTCTTGTCGAACAGGCGCCGCAGCACCTTGGCCTCGCAGCGGAACTCGGCGGCGTAGTCCGTGGACGCCATGACGGGGAAGTCGTCCTTCGGCAGCGTGGCGAGCTGGAAGTGCGAGCGCCCCGCGGTGATGGAGATGCGGCCCTGGCCCGCGTCCTCGTCCACGGCCACGAGCGCGCCGTCGGGCAGCTTGCGGACGATCTCGTGGAGCAGCATGGCCGAGACGGTGGTGCCGCCCGCGCGGTCCACCTTGGCGGGCGCGCTGTCGATCACCTCGATGTCGAGGTCGGTGGCCTTGAAGCGCACCGCGTCGCCCTCGGCCTCGACGAGGATGTTGGCGAGGATCGGGATGGTGTTGCGCCGCTCGACGACCGACTGCGCCTGGGACACCGCCTTGAGCAGCGCGGCGCGCTCGATGGAGAACTTCATGGGATCCTCGTCCGTCAGGGAGGCGCAGAATAGCGGGCGCGGGCGGGCGTGCAATCTGCTTGTTTCGATGGGGCGGGGGAGGGGCGGGGAGCGGAACGGTTCGGGGTTTCCGTTCCGGAGAACCAAATCCCGCCGGGGCTCCGCCCGCTAGTCCCCCGGCCACCCCCGGGGCTCCGCCCGCTAGCTCCCCGATCGGTCCACCGGACCGATCGCCGGCCTCTGTGGGGCCGGTTCGGGAGCTAGCCCTCCAACCGCCTCTGCAGCATCTGCGCGTCCTCGGCGAGCTGCGGATCGGTCTGCATCAGCGACTCGATCTTGCGCACCGCGTAGAGCACCGTGGTGTGGTCCTTGCCGCCGAACTTGCGGCCGATCTCGGGGTAGGAGCGGGGGGTCAGCTTCTTGGCGAGATACATCGCCATCTGCCGGGGCCGCGCCACCGAGCGGGATCGCCGCGCCGAGACCATGTCCGACATCCGCAGGTTGTAGTGCTCGCAGGTGCGCTTCATGATCTCGTCGATGGTCAGCTTGCGCTCCGAGGCGCGCAGGAGGTCCGCCAGCACGTCCGGGATCTGCTCGACGCGGATCTCGCGGCGCACGAGGCCCCAGTAGTGGAACAGCCGCGTCATCGCCCCTTCCAGCACCCGGATCGAGGTGGAGATGCGCGAGGCCAGGAACTCCATCACGCCGTCGGCGATGCCGAAGTCGGGCTGCTCGGCGCGGTGCAGCGCGTAGCGGTGCTGCAGGATGCCCAGGCGCAGCTCGTAGTCGGCGGGATGGAGGTCGATCACCAGCCCCGACTGGAGGCGCGAGGAGATGCGCTCCTCGATGTCGCCGATCTCGGCGGGCGAGCGGTCCGCGGACAGCACCACCTGCTTGCCCTGGTCCACCAGCGCGTTGAACGTGTGGAAGAACTCCTCCTGGGTGCTCTCCTTGCCGGCGATGAACTGCACGTCGTCGACCAGGAGCACGTCCACGGAGCGGAACAGCGCCTTGAAGCTCATGGTGGTGTGATCGCGCAAGGATTGCACGAAGCGGTACATGAACTGCTCGGCCGAGAGGTACATGACCCGCGCCTCGGGCCGCGTCTCCTTCAGCTCCCACGCGATGGCCTGCATCAGGTGCGTCTTGCCCAGACCCACGCCCGAGTGGAGGAACAGCGGGTTGAAGGTCACGGGCCCGCCCGAGGCCACGCGGCGCGCGGCGGCGTGGGCCATCTCGTTGGACTTGCCGACCACGAAGGCGTCGAAGGTGAAGCGCGGATCGAGCCCGTCCTCGCTGCGGACCCGGGGGGCGGGGGCCGCGGCGGAGGAGGGGACGCGCGAGGCATCGGAGGCGGCGGCGCGGGGCGCGGCGGTGCACACGAGGCGGGCCGCGTCGATGCCCGCCTCCGAGGCGTGGCGCAGGATGGCGTCGGCGAAGTGCTGCTGCACCCAGCGCCCGATGAAGTCGGTCGGCGAGGCGAGCTGCAGCGTGCGATCCTCGCAGCGCTCGAAGCGCAGGGGCCGGATCCAGGCGGCGTAGTTGTTCGCCCCCACCGACGTCTCGATCTCCCGCTGGACGCGGTTCCATGTCTCGCTGCTCAT